>JAHHJQ010000147.1 GCA_018680005.1 Bacteroidia bacterium
CCAATCCGATCAAGGCTACAAGTTCTGGTGTCAGATATTGAAAAACATATGGTAACATACTTGCTGCATTTTCCGGACCAGCAAGATTGAGTGCTGACCAATCCGTAACCGTTCCAACCATACCGATGATAGCCGCAGGGGTAGCCACTATGATGCAGATAAAACCGGCAAGAATCGATAACCACATGGCGGTCTGTTCGTTTCTTGCTGCCAGGACTCTTTGAAAATAAACCTGCCAGGGAATCCCACCAAATATGAGCAACAGGGCAAAATCCAGCCAATTCCAAAAATAGTTGCCCATGGCATTCTTATCAGGTATCAGACTGGCATCGGGTCCGAATTTGACTGTGTATTCCTGCCACATGACTTCCAATCCTCCTACTCGTGTGAGTATGTAGGGAAGCACGAGAAATAATCCAATGATAATAAAGGCCATCTGGATGACATCGGTATAAGCCACAGACCATAGTCCCCCAACTACCGTATAAAGAATGGCTATTGTTGCAGAAATGATGATCGCTGTTTGTGTATCCAATCCTATGATTACCGAGAAGGTCGTTCCCAGGGCTGTGAGTATCGCTGCCACCCAGAATATCTCTCCAAAAACAGCCGGCAGAAAGAATAGACTAGTCGCCTTCTTCCCATATTTTTCTGCCAGTGGATCGAGCATGGTCCTATATTCTTTTCTCCGCATTTTGCGAGCAAAAAAGATCCCTCCGATGATCAGGCTCAGACCATACCCCCATGGTGCCTGCACCCATACCAATCCGCTTTGTGCTGCTGCTTCTGCGGTACCATTGATATAGCCACCGCCAATCCAAGTGGCGGCCATTGTTAACATAGCAATCCAGAGTGGCAGTTTCCGGCCTGCGACAAGAAAATCATCTGTATCCAGCGTCTGGGATTTTCTTCCGGACCAGATACCAATGCCAAAAATGATGATGTAGAAAAATAAGACAATGGCCAATCCTGACCAGTTGATCGCAGTTGGCGAAAGCCATGCGATAAGTCCGACAATGATCATCAGAAGGATGAACAAAATCAGGGCGTTTCTTGAAACTCGGGTTAACCTCAAAATAGATAGATGGCATTTTGTACCTTGCCCAAGATAATCAGGATTAAGAGCTTGGCTACAATCGGACAAAAGATATTAGCATGGTCCGTCCATGTATTTACGGCAACAGGAGCAGTTGCTGCCTTTCTGGCCATCATCGCTATTGACCAGGAAGATTGGGCCAGGTGTTTTTTATGGCTTTTTGTCTGTCTGGTCATTGATGGTGTCGATGGTACATTTGCGCGTCTGGCAAACGCTAAGGAAACACTGCCTAACGTTGATGGAAAGCATATTGACTTTGTAGTTGATTTCGTGACCTATGTCATCATTCCAGTTTTCTTTTTTTATAAGGCCGGCATGACTTCAGACCATCTGATGTTGCCATGCGCGGCGATGATGTTGCTTTCATCCTCAGTGTATTACGGCATCACTAATATGACGGATAATGATGAATATTTTATTGGCTTTCCGGCCTTATGGAATGTGATAGTATTCTTCCAGTTTTTTATCGTCCATACTGGCTCAGTCAGCAATTTTTGGATTGTCGTACTTTTCAGTATTCTTCATTTTGTTCCGCTTCGGTATGCATACCCCAGTAGGGCTAAGAAATATTTTTGGGCGCATTTAATTATTGCCATCATTGGATTAGCTGCAGGATTATATATTCTCCTGACTTATCCATCCAGAAATCAATTGCTTGAATGGATTACCCTCGTTGGTGCTTTATATTTTGCAGGAATGGCTATTATCGAATCACTACAAAAACTATCCAAAAAATAAACGCAATCAATTAGTAATCGAAAAGAAATAACTTCACAGCACATATGAATACATTTTCAGTCTTTAATAAGATTATCATCGTCCTGTTTGCCGGTGTACTTCCATTAACTATGTCCGCACAAAAGCTAACATCGTTCAAGATCTTTTCAAAATCCGGTAAATCTGTCAAATACAAGAAAATGATAAAATCTCTGAATGATGCAGAGGTCATTTTCTTTGGAGAGTTGCATAATAATCCCATTTGCCATTGGTTGGAAATGGAGGTCGTCAAATCCATGGATGCCAGTCACAACATTGCTGTTGGAATGGAAATGTTTGAAACGGATACACAGAAAGACCTGGATAGCTATCTCAATGATGAAATGGAATCCAAAGAATTCCTGGAAAAATGCAGGGCCTGGAACAACTATAAAACGGACTATGCACAAATTGTGGAATATGCGAAAACAAAAAAGTTTCCAGTGATCGCATCTAACGTACCCCGGCGTTATGCAAATATGGTCTACAAAGAAGGTTTCGAAGTCATTGAATCGCTTGTCGTTGACGAGAAGCAATGGATGGCCCCTCTACCCATACCTTATGATGCTTCGTTACCGGGCTATGTAAAAATGCTGGAAATGGTAGGCGGCCATGGCGGCGACAACTTCCCAAAGGCACAAGCGATCAAAGATGCTACAATGGCGCATTCAATACTAAAGTATCTTCCTGATAATGGTAAAATGGTTCATCTCAACGGTGCCTACCATTCTAACGATTTTGAGGGAATCCTCTGGTATATCAATCAATACCAACCTGATGTAACTATGCAAACGATCACTTCTGTCGTCCAATCAGACATCAACGAACTTGAGGAAGAATCGCTGGGGAAAGCAGATTTTATTATAGTGATCGATGAAGATGTGACCACTAGCTATTAATGCAATCCAAGAATGTTAGAATAGCACTTCAAAATTCACACTCAGCAGTATTATCAATACAAAGAAACCTACCAGGATGTAATTTTCTTTCGTTTTGAAATTCAAATCAACCTTATCAAGAAGGGCTTTGGCCTGATCTTCTTTAAACAGATAGCTCAACCCATATCCTAACACCAGGGTAATGACCGCACCAATAAAATTCCACCAAATCCAAAATATCGGCGCCCCGGATTTCCAGATGATGACATTCACCAAAACCCCAACAAGTAATCCTATATTGACCGCAATCCAATGTGCCTTCTTGCTCAAAATGGCCAGAATAAATGTAGCCACGATAGGTCCATAGAATGCAGACCCCACCTTATTGATCGCTTCAATGACTGTATCCGCAATATTACCTGCTGTAAATGCCAGTACTATACATACAGCACCCCAGAAAAGGGTTAGCATTTTGGAATATTTCAAATGCTTCTCTGGATCAACCTTCTTGCCTCGGAATACCAGGTCCTCTACGGTGGCCGCACTCAACGAATTGATGGCAGAACTCAAAGACGACATAGCCGCTGCAAATATGGCCACTAGTAATAGTCCAATTATTCCATGCGGCAGAAATCGTAAAATGAATATCGGTATCATGTAGTCCGGTTTGTCTGCCGGTATTGCTGCTGCAAATGATGCATCCTTTGTCACCAGTGTACCAACCACGATTCCCATCAGACAATAGCATACTACCACTGGAAATCTGAAGAGCCCATTAAACATCAATGCCCTTCTGACTTCTTTCATGTTTTTACCCGACAAGGATCTTTGTGCCTGACTTTGATCACAACCGTAATAGGATATGTACAAAAAGAATCCACCGATCAGCATAGGCCACATACCAAACTCTTCCCCTTCGTTGAGTCCCCAGTTCATATCGTCTACATTCATTCGGGATCGATCTTCATCTACATGTAATGCATCCGATCCTCCTAGTTG
>JAHHJQ010000175.1 GCA_018680005.1 Bacteroidia bacterium
CATATACATCTTGAGATTCCGAACGCCTTTTGCGGCAAAGATGTAATCCCCGTCCGGCGACCATTCCGCAGATTGATAGTTCTTGTCCGTATCCTTAGTGATCTGTTTCCATTCTTCTTCTTCAAGATGATAGGTCCAGATATTCTCCGAACCGGATCTGTCAGAAGTGAGACAAAGCATCGTGCCATCTGGACTAAATTTGGGATGCGTATCATAAGCGATATCACCAATGACTCTGGTAGCCTTACCTCCCGATACTGGCATGGTATAGATGTCGCCCATAAGATCAAAGGCAATCGTCTTTCCATCCGGACTAATATCAAGGGACATCCATGTGCCTTCATCGGTCTTCAGCTGGATTAGTCTTTCTGGTTCCAGCGGAAGTTCTTTGGTTGCTTTCTTTAGAGAATCGGGTTTGCTTTCTTTGGCTTTTTCCTGTCCATTGACGCTGAAGCAAAGCAACATAGCCAGACAGCTCACAAACAGTTTGGTTAGGTTCAGATTTTTCATGTAAAATATGATTTGGTCCTGTTGATGCCGCAAAATATGCTTTTGACAGCGGTTGTGGCGATTACATAACCAGGATTAACGTGTTTTCGGCTATTCAATTTCTTACCTTTGCAGACCTAAATAAAACCAGAATATGAAAGAAGTATATATCGTTGCCGCGAGGAGAACTCCCATTGGATCCTGGGGTGGTGTGCTAAAAGGATTTTCAGCTACACAACTCGGTGCGGAAGCCATCAAAGGTGCTTTAGCAGCGGCCAATGTTCAGCCGGATCAGGTCGATGAAGTACTGATGGGTAATGTCGTTTCAGCTAACCTGGGACAAGCACCTGCAAAACAAGCTTCTATCTATGCAGGCATTCCCAATACCGTACCTTGTACCCAAATCAATAAGGTCTGTTCTTCCGGAATGAAAGCAGTGATGTTTGGAGCGCAATCAATAATGCTCGGACAACATGATATCGTGGTTGCCGGTGGTATGGAAAGCATGTCCAATATTCCTTTCTATAATGACAAAGTGCGCTGGGGAGCCAAGTTTGGGGGATTTCAGCTCATCGACGGACTACAAAAAGATGGATTGGTCGATGCATATGACCACAATGCAATGGGTGTTTGTGCCGACGCAACTGCCAAAAAGTATAATTTCTCCAGAGAAGATCAGGATGCCTATGCAATTCAGTCCTACAAAAGAGCCGAGGCTGCGACGGATTCAGGTGCTTTCAAGACAGAGATCCTTCCTATCGCTGTTCCACAAAGAAGAGGAGACCCGGTCATCCTATCTGAGGATGAAGAATACAAAAATGTACGGTATGACAAGATCCCTAATCTTCGACCTGCATTTACCAAAAATGGTACCGTAACCGCAGCGAATGCTTCCACGATCAACGACGGCGCTGCAGCACTGATTCTCGCAAGTGCAGAAAAGGTCAAAGAACTCGGCTTGCAACCAGTAGCAAAGATCATATCATTTGCAGACGCTTCTCATGATCCTGCATGGTTTACTACCGCTCCATCCAAAGCAGCACCCAAGGCGCTCAAAGCAGCCGGCATGACGATCGGAGATATCGATTTCTTCGAAGTGAATGAAGCATTCTCTGCTGTAGCCATGGCATTTAATGCAGATATGGGAATCAATGAAGCTAAGGTCAATATACACGGAGGAGCCGTATCCCTGGGTCATCCTCTCGGTGCTTCAGGAGCCCGAATCCTTGCTACACTAAACAATGCCCTTCAGGTGAAAGATGGATCTGTAGGACTTGCGGCTATCTGTAATGGAGGTGGCGGCGCCAGTGCAATGATTATTGAAAGGGTGGGATAATGACGAATTGTTGAATTGTTGAATTGTGGTCCATTAGAATAGCACCGGCTTGTAGCTTGAACGTGACTCTTGAACTTGAACTTGCCATTTGACTCTTGAACTTGCCATTTGCCATTTGCCATTTGCCACTCTCTAATCCCTGATCATATGAACAATATTTTCAATTGATAAAGATCAGTCCATCCACTAAGTAAAATCAACTTTTGATAATTGATTTGCCGTCAACTTTGTAATCACCAATTGATTGTGGAATGATCGAGAAATCGAGTGCTTTTTGCTGCCTATTTTCATTACTTCTTCTACTGTTTTCAGCAAGTTTACAAGCACAGGACGCCGAAAAGAAAGAACACGTATACAAACCGCTGATCTTAAAACTCAATGAAGAAGGCACCCATTATATTCGTTTGATAACCTGGCATCAAATCCGAATGACATCCAACAATCTGGATGCTGAGAACGCCAAATTTCAGCTGACACCTAGTATTCGCCGATCCAGGATCATGGCGTATGCACAAATCTCACCCAAGTTTTTGATTCTAACGCATTTCGGAGTGAATAACCTCACCCCTGAGAACCTTACTTCCCTGGGAAGTAATGGTAATAGTGCACAGCTTTTCTTACATGGAGCATTTGGCGAAATAAAACTGAATGATAAGCTATATATCGGTGGTGGATTGCATTACTGGAAAGGTCTGACCCGAAGAGCTTCTCAGAGTACACTCAACCTGATGACCATGGACCAGTCCAAACCATATGCACATTGGCACTCGCTGGGTATATCAGATCAATTTGCGCGTCATCTGGGCTTTTACGCTAAAGGACAAATCGGGAAATTAGATTATCGAATCGCTATCAATTCACCACTTCGGAATAACCTGAATGAGGGCGAAGATTATGGATTGAAAAATAGTGGCCTTGTTTACAATGGTGTTTCCCAACTCGATTTGAGCGGACAGGCCACGGGAAATATGATCATCGAAGGATACGTCAGACATAACTTCTGGGATCAAGAATCTACCAAACTGCCTTACCAGGTAGGAACCTATCTGGGAAAAAAGAAAGTTCTCGGGCTTGGTGCCGGATTTTTCAGTCATCCCAATGGCATGTACAGGACGGAGACAAGAGCGCATAGCCACATCAACCATTTTGCTGTAGATGCCTATCTGGACACTCCGGTTCCCGGAGGATCTTTTAATGCTTACGCAGCATTTATGAAGTTTGACTATGGCGAAAACTATGTGAGTCGTTGGGCTGGAACAGGAAATAACATTCATGTTCAAATGGGGTACTATT
>JAHHJQ010000178.1 GCA_018680005.1 Bacteroidia bacterium
CAGTCGGGGTATTTCTAGAAGCAGCGATAGACAATATCATGCTCTACAGAGATCTGGAACAGATCAATACCAAGCTGGAAAGCTATAATATAGAGTTGGAAAGAGAAGTCCAGGAACGAACACGTGATATTGCCATCAGCAACGAACAGCTCAAAGAGGAAAAACACAAATCGGACCAGCTACTACTCAACATCCTGCCTGAAGAAATTGCGAACGAACTCAAACGTGACGGTAAATCACAGGCCAAACTTTATGATAATCTGAGTGTACTATTTACTGATTTTGTGAATTTCACCAGTTATGCAGAATCGCTGTCACCAGGAGAACTTGTTGCCGAACTAGACCACTGTTTCCGTGCGTTTGACGATATCGTGCATAAATATGATATCGAGAAAATCAAGACCATCGGGGATGCCTATCTCTGTACAGGTGGTATTGCTGAACATAGAAGCCAAATTAAGGAAGTCATCATGGCAGCATTGGAAATGAGAAATTTTATGACGAATTATAATGATGAGTGTCGCAAATTAGGCAAGCAAGGTATGGACATCCGATTGGGTATTCATCTGGGGCCGGCAATTGCAGGGGTAGTAGGTAGCAAAAAGTTTGCTTTTGACATATGGGGAGATACTGTGAATATCGCATCCAGAATGGAGAGTCATGGTATCCCAGGAAAGATCAATGTTAGTGGTGATGTCTTCAATGCCTGCAAAGATGATTTTGCTTTTGAATATAGGGGTAAAATGCAGGTCAAGAATAAAGGAGAGATCGATATGTATTTTGTGGAGCCAAAGTAGTCTTGAAATATCACTTCTTCAAAGTAGTATCCTTCCTATTTAAATCTAATCGCCTTTATCGGACTAACATTGCTTATATAATAAGAAGGCAATACAAGTGCGATCAGCACGACCATTAATGTACCTATATTAAGTGTCAGAATCATCCAGGGATTGAGCTCTATGGGTGCTACGGTCAAGTAGTATTCAGCTTCATCCAGCTTTATGAATTCCGTATACTTCTGGAGGATACAAATCAACAAGCCAAGTACATTACCGATAATCAGCCCTCTTCCTACGATTACAGCAGCCTGATATAGAAAGATCTTCCGGATCCCCCAGTTGGATTGTCCCAATGACTTTAGAATACCGATCATATTGGTCCGTTCCAGGATCAGGATCAATATCGCTGTGATCATATTGATGATCGATACCAAGACCATAAGTGTTATAATCACGATCTCGTTATAATTTTGTAATTCCAGCCAGTCAAAGATTGCAGAATCCTTTTCTTTGATGGTACTGGGAAAAAGATTGGCCGGCAACATCTCGATATAGATGTGATTGCGAATATCACCGATATCATCAATATCATCTACAAAAACCTCAAGGCCACTGATTTCGTCCTTTCGATAGCCTAGTAGTGGTCTCAATACATCGATATCTGCGATAGCAAATTTTCGATCATATTCTTCCAGATTGGTATTATAAATCCCACTGATCTCAAAACCCCTTGGTATGGGCGCATCCTCTTTCAAAAAATATATTCTGAAACGATCCCCCACTTCAAGATCAAGCCGGTTAGCAGTCGTTTGAGAAATCACAATGCCCCTCGAGGTGGTCGAGTCCGTGTCCGCAATGATATCTCCTTCAGTTAAAAATTGACGGAAATGATCCCAGTCAAAAGTGCTGTCTACACCCTTCAGTACGATGCCTTCCAGATCTGATTCATATTTGATAATTCCTGCTTTGAGTGCATAGGATTGCACATGTCGGATACCTGCGCTAGATTGATCCTCTTTGATCGTATTGGGTATCGGCCTACCCAAAATCCTTCTTTCGCGGAGGATAGGCACAGGACCCACCGCAGTCAGTTCAGACAAAAGTGCTGTATCCAATTGTATGGGTGCTTCTTCCATACTCGTATTGATTCGGGTATCCGTGATATTGATGTGTCCCCAGAAACCGTACACTTTTTCAGAGATTTCATTTTTGAATCCCCTGATCAATGCTGTAGCAACGATCATCACTGACATACAGAGTGCTATGGCACCAATAGCGATTTTGATAATCCACTGAGAATTAGAGCCCTTCTTGTCAAATGCGATCCTGCGTGCTATGAAATATTCTGCCTTCAATAATTCTCTTGATTGGACTTGTTTTTAAACGGGATTGCTCTTGCCTTTGGGCATAAATATGACTCTATTTTTTGTGATACCATGCATAACAGATAGGCAAGCCTTAAATTTGCCGTTTTTATGAACCTGGGGATGTAATCCTTACAACTTATAGATAAATGGATTTTATAGAAGAGTTGAAATGGAGGGGAATGTTGCATGATGCGACACCAAGTGTAGAAGAACATCTGAGCAACCACAAAACAGCAGGTTATATTGGTTTTGATCCTACTGCCCCTGCTTTGACGATAGGGAACTATGTCCAGATCATGCTGCTCAAGCTCTTTCAATTATCCGGACATCAGCCTATCGTGCTTATGGGTGGTGCCACTGGACGTATCGGTGATCCCAGTGGGAAGGATAAAGAAAGACAACTCAAGTCCGGTGAAGAACTCGACGCAAATCTCGTAAAACAACAACAACTATTCTACAAGTTTCTTCATTTTGAAGGGGTGGATAACCCAGCTGTCGTAGTCAACAACCTGGACTTCTATAAGCATATGAATGTCCTGGACTTCTTGAGGGATGTAGGTAAAAATCTTACAGTCAACTACATGTTATCAAAAGATTCTGTCAAAAACAGATTAGAATCAGGATTGTCGTTTACGGAGTTCAGTTATCAATTGCTTCAAGCATATGATTATCTGTGCCTGTACAGAAATCATGAATGTCGGTTGCAAATGGGAGGATCAGATCAGTGGGGCAATATCACTTCAGGAACAGAATTTATTCGCCGTAATGTTGAGGACAGTAAAGCCTATGCAATCACCACTCCCCTATTAACAAAGGCAGATGGTAGCAAGTTTGGCAAATCTGAAGAAGGAAATATCTGGCTGGATCCGGCAATGACTTCTCCATATAAATTCTATCAATTCTGGATCAATGCCGATGACAGGGATCTGCCGAAATTCATCCGTTACTTTACATTGAAATCGAGAGAGGAAGTCGAGGCATTGGAAAAGGAATATGCAGACGATCCCAGATCCTTAAAAAAGATCCTTGCCGAAGAATTGACCGTTCGAATACATTCACAGGAAGACTACGAAGCTGTGCAGAATGTTTCTGATATCTTGTTCAACAAAAAAGCCAGCAAAGAACAACTCTTGAGCCTGAACGAGTCTTCTTTTCAAGCGATAAAGGAAGAAATCCCATCTTTTGAAATTTCAAAAGATAAATTCAAGACCGGGATTCCAATTATCAATTTACTTGCAGAAGACACGACCATAGTACAATCCAATGGGGATGCTCGTCGTGCTATAAAAGGAAACGCAATTTCCGTTAACAAAGACAAAATCACAAGTCACGAGGCCGCCATCGATTCTGATGCGCTGATACTTGACAAGTATATGATGGTGGAAAACGGAAAGAAGAACAAATACATCATCATCGCCAATTAGACTATGCAATTTTATCAGGTAGATGCTTTTACGGATAAGATGTTTGGGGGAAATCCGGCTGCAGTTGTACCTCTCGATAGCTGGTTGGAGGATGACCTGATGCAACGTATAGCAGAAGAGAACAACCTTTCAGAAACTGCCTTCTTTGTCAAAGAAGGAGATGATTACCATATTCGTTGGTTCACACCTGTTTTTGAAGTAGACTTATGCGGTCATGCTACCCTTGCATCTGCATTTGTGATCCATCATTTTATTGATCCGGATCTGGAGACGATTCTATTCAAT
>JAHHJQ010000179.1 GCA_018680005.1 Bacteroidia bacterium
CTTCAAAGGAAGATGGGTCATTGAGCCAATCCAATTCTGAAAGTAACTCGGTGGAGATATTCCTGGTGGTTGAGGAGGTTACATTTGCTTCCAATTCGTGTTTTGCATTTTTACAGCTCAGTAAAAGGCAGCTAATACAAATGCAATATAGAATCCGTTTCATTGATCTTGTTTTGATTGTGATGGCAATCATGCAAATATCTTCTTCATAAAATTGACCCCAGTAATGGCAGAAGCTGTTATCAGGCCAGCGAATAATGCGCCACCGATTCCTGCCGTAACCACATCCTGACCGGTCAGATACAATCCTTTGATCGGTGTCCTCGGTCGCAAAAACTTCTGCCGAAATCGGGAAGGGGTGTGATCAATACCATAGATCTCTCCATTCTTATAATTGACAAAATTCTGCGTAGTAAGTGGTGTAGACAGTTCGTAGTGATCTATATGATCCCGAAGATGCGGCTGATGGTCAAAAAGGTGTTCCAATAATCTTTGGGAGATCTTTTCTTTTAATGCTTTATAATCGTCACCTCTTTTCATCCATCTGGTTCCCTCCCATTGCTGAAAAATCTCGTAGGGCAGTAGCGTGATGATATCTATAGTGCTACGTCCTGGATATCGTTCTGACCAGGAGGGATCCTTTGCCGCAGGGAACGATATATATACGACAGGGAAAGGCTGTGATATATCCTCAGCGTAACGACGGACACAACTATCATGATCAAGATCTCCTGGGTAAATCCATAGATTGGTTTTAGGTAACTGTAGTTCTTCCGGTGATCCTTTGAGTCCGATGTATAGACAGCCGTGCGCAACCGAAGGCTTCAATTTCTGAAGATGATCCCTTAATCCATGTTTTTCAGAAACCGAATTTGAAATCATCTTTTCATAAGTATTATAGATACCGGCACCGCTAATGATGGTTTTTGCCATAAAGGTTTTTCCGTCTTTCATCCGAACGCCTTTGGCCGTATTATTTTCAATGATGATTTTATCAACTTCAGCACTGATAAGGATGGTCCCGGATGCTGATTCAATGACAGGGTCTACGGTATTCACAATTTCCGCAGATCCACCGATCGGAAAACTTCCTCCATGAAAATAGTGCTTGACCACAGAAGCATGCATTGCGAAGCTGCTTTGTTTCGGCGGTAGGCCGTAGTCGCCATACTGTGCACTAAGCACTTTGATCAGTTCTTCATTCTCGGTCAGTGAGCGTAAAATTCCATAAGTGGTTTGATCTGAGAATTTGTAAAAGGCTTTTCTCATCCGTCCTCCGATGATACGGCTCGCCAGATTGGGTAAGGCCTTGTCCATATAGAACTTCCCGGCTGACTTGCTCACTTGAAAGACCAGATCGATATATTGATCAATGGCTTTACTTTCATCGGGAAAGTAAGAGACCATTTTGTCCCTGAAGTTTTTTACACCTTTAACCAGATCATACGACCGGTCACCGATGATAATCCGATCATAGACCTCGCCCATATCCGCCCATTGCAGCTTTCCATCTGATATATAATCAAACATTTTGCGCAGCGCACTATTGGGTCTGCTTACTTCGCCGATATAATGTATTCCGACATCCCATTCATAACCCTTACGTTTGAATACATGTGTGAATCCTCCAGGTGTGTAATGACGTTCAAGGATCAGCACTTTCTGACCTTCTTTCGAAAGTAAAGCACCTGCTGCTAATGCACCCATTCCTGATCCGATGATGATCGTGTCATATTGATCTTCGAGTTGGAGTTTTTGCTTGTAGGACTGGATCATATTCTTGAAGGTTTAGGCCTAGGTTTAATTTTATTATTTGAGGAACTTTCATCCGCACAATCCCAATCTTGGCAAATGCTTAATGGAGTGATAGTGAAGTGCTAGAAGGATACATTTTTTTAATTCTTTCTCCGGGATTTTGTCATTTAAATCAAACAGTATTGCCCTGGTTTTCTCGTATTTAAAAGTATTGCCAAATTCATCTTTGATGGTAGGTACCAGCTTAGAAGTACATTTAAAATACATGGCATATTGATTGGGCGTTTTTGGTTTCCAATCTATTCTGATCGTGCTTCCGTTTTTTGCCAAATAACTAGGTTCACCCCATTTTAGAGTTTCCTCGATTTCCTCAATGTCTTTGCTTTCTGATGCGGTTTCAATAATCAAACTTCGCAAGTACATCAATTTAGATTTTACCTCCTTGGGATAGGATTGAAATTTGATCTCCACTGCAGGGTTCTTCTTGATTTTTAGGTTTTGCATCAATGTTGCTATGATCGATTAGGACATGTTTCATTATCAAAATCACTGAACAGGGCCAAGATATTGATCAAACCATGTCAAACTCTCCTTTACAAGATCCGTCCGGGGTACTAAGTGACCTGCTTCATAAATTATATGTTTTTTATACTGATCTGGTGTTCCTAATAGATCATACATGGGTTTTTGAGAAGTTTCAACCGGGAAAAACTGGTCATGTCTACCGTTCAACATGAGTACGGGTTGTGTTACCCGCGGTAAATAGTTCAGTTGATCTACTTCAGGAAATGCGCTATTCATTTCCATGCCTCCAACATTCAACACAATGGCTTTTATTCTTTTTTCAATTGCGGGAAGGATACCTCCTAAAAATCCACCCCAACTAAATCCTAGATAGCCGATTTTATCTGATAGGATATCCTGACGCGTTTCCAGGTAATCTATTGTTCTGCCGAATTCTTTACCCCACATAATGACATGATCCTTGTAGAGAGCCGTTTCTTCCTGAAGGTCAGAATTCAGTTCTGTATGTCTTTCATTGGTTCCTTTATAAACAGGGCGCATCAAAGCCCGACCACCTTTCAAAATAAAATCAATGGAACCAATTCTTTCAGGGTTATATGATCTTCTATATATATCACCTGAACCAGGAAAATAAATGACGGTCTGGTAAGGTGGTTGAATGTGCTTTGGAATATACAACCAGGCTTGCATCTTTTCATTATTGTAACCAGCGTCATAGGTAATTTTTTCTGCTTTCCACGAATCAAAGTCCAATGTTTCTTCTATTTCGGCATCAAGTGATTTCTTGTCATAAATAAATTGATTGAGGTAAAGAGCAAAAGTCTTGTCGTCTACCGGTTTTTCTTTTCGGTAGTCTCGGAATAATCTGGGTATAGTTGTCGTGAGATTGGTCATTGTGGAATCACCGGGAAGTGCTTGCATGCATCTAAAACCATTGGCGATACTTCGATCCATTGCCGGCTGCGTATAACTGTCATTGAACGCGTATGTAGGTTCATTCCAACCGCCTCCTAGTATATAGCGTTGTCCTTTTTGGTCACTTTTATTAAAACACCATTCTCGTGTATTACCGGCTATATCATAAATGCCAAAAAAGCTATAGCCGCTCTTGCTGCCTACCGGGACTGTAGACGTACCATTGAAATTACTTAATGGGACAATAAACTGAGTTCTTGAAGTTTGGGCAACAATGCTCCAGTGGAAAATAGTAGGAAGCTGCTTGTTTACAAATGACGCGTAGGCTGCAGCCTCGTACCAGGAAACACCGGTAACAGGATGGTTGTCTAATCCATTGGGGTAAGTTCCAGCTTCCCAGTTTGCCGGACCAGGTCTTCCTGTTTTATCAACAAATTTCAGAATGGCATCCGAATAAGAGATTTCCTTTCCATCTGAATAAAATGCGAATTTCCAAAATGTGGCGTTAGTGTATCCACCTGCATCCACAAATACTTTAAAATCTTTATTACTGACCTCATACTTGTCGATTAAAAATTCACCCACCTGTTTTCCGCCTTCTTGTTCCAGACCCACGATATTCATATAGGTTGTCCTTGCTGGGACTCGAATCATTTTTTCAGGTGTGCTTCCTGAAGCATCTAGTTTTAGCGAGTCAATATCGGAGCCTAGTCTTCTATATGGCTCAGGGCCGGCATATTCAATGGTTTGATAGCCTACTTTTCTTATTTCCATCCTCAAATAGCCACGCGGGAATCTAGTATCTTCTATAGGAGTAATACCTGCAGATCTCCATTCTGCATCCGGTGTATGATAATCTTTCCATAATACTTCAGCACCAGTTGGTTCGGTTACCATTGATATTGTAGTGGCTATAGTTGGCCATAATTTAATTAATGCAGAATCATTCGGAATATATTTTTCTGCTTCAAGTCCAAGATCAAAAGCTTCGGTTGGCGGTCTAAAGTTTTCATCGACTAATTTTTGTATTGCTGGTAATATATTATTGCGAGCGTTTTGCTTGTGCAATAATTGAGGAATAATTAGATACCCAAGTATTCCTAATAAAGCGACAGCGACCATGGACCTTATCAACAAAGTTCTTTTTCTTATCGAAATTTTATCACTTATATATTTTACACCTTTTCCTTCAAGTTTTTTATTAATAGGAACTTCCAGACCTGGGTTGCTAATGGAATAAATTTCCACCGGCTCAGTTACATTTTTCAATGCATATTTTCCCAGAGAAACAGATTGAATATCAGTGTGATTCTTTATATCGTCCTGTACCTTAGCGGAAATGAAGATGCTTCCTGGAAGGGCCAGGGATTCCAACCTGGATGCGATATTGACCCCATCGCCATATACATCGCCATCTTCAAAAACAACATCGGCCTGATGAATACCAATCCGCACCGGGACCTTAGGTTCTTCTTGCATAGCTAGCTGAACACCTATAGCTACCCGAACGGATTCTGTGGCGCTACCGAAGCTACAAAGCGCACCATCGCCACTAAACTTGATGATCTTACCACCGTATTTGGCTAACTCTGCTTCTAGTTTATTTTTGAATTTATCACGGAGATTGAGCGTTAATTGCTCATCCTTCTGCATCATGGCCGTATATCCGACGATATCGGCGAACATGATGGCGGCAAGCTGGCGGGTTTTTGGCATAGGAGTAAATTTAAGTCTAATGTGTGAAATCAGAGGTCTATTTCTGGATCTGTCTATTCCACTCCTCTTAGGGCCATGGTAATGGAAAGCAAAATTCCTGACACGATCATCAATGCTACTGCTATGCCCCACATGTCTGCGAATACACCCATCAGCAAGGCAATGATAGAAGTGGATATGGTACTATAAAAGGATTGGGCAGACAAAACTGAGGCGATGATGTCTCTCGGTACTTCTTCAGCAATGGCTCCGATGAGGATCGGTTTGCGAAGATTTTGAATAATATATATAACAACGAAGGTGATCAGCGAGGCTATCCAGAACTCCTGCAATATAAATACACCGCAAATGATACCTGTAGTAAATCCAAGTAGGAGGGTTTTCTTCGGTATTTTGGAGATGCCCATTTCGGTCAATTTCGAAGCATTTCTGGCTGCTGCGGAGTTGAGCATATAAATACCAAAATAGAGTAAACCGATGATCAGACCACTTTTTCGCTTATCGTCAAAAGCACTCAAAACAGGAATGAGCAATGCCACCTGTACCATGATGGGTTGGATGTAATCCTTCACGGCCTTGAGAAATGAGGTATGCATCACCGTAGAATTCATAATTCTCAAAACCTCTGGCGATTTTATAGACTCCCAAAAACTCTTGATGACAGATAAGATAGATCTTTCTTCGAGCTTCGGTTCTCCTCCCGTATATCGGTTCAATTCCTTCGGGTAAGATATGATGTTCACAAAGTTTAATAAGTATGGGATTATCGAATATAGATAGACGATCCTGTAACTACCGGTGTATAATACCAATATGCCCGCTACCAGAGATGACAATGCGGATCCACGCTGAGACCATGATCGCGTATGTCCATAGTAGCTGACCTTTTGGTCCAGCCATCCATGCCATTTGAGATAGTCCAGGATCATGCCCTTGTGCGTGCCCGTACGAAAGGCATCACCAATACCAAACAACACCATCGCAACAAGCAAAAGGAAGAAATCAGTGGAAAAATAGAAGGTGATAAAAGAAAGGATATTACAGGAAAACGCAACGATCAGGGCATTTTTGCGCCCATAAACATCTGCGACAATACCCGAAGGTACCTCAGCAATATTGATGACCAACTGACGCGCAGCATACAGCACACCGATCTGACTATAGGAGATCCCATTTTCAAGAAAAAATAAAAGCAAGAATGCATCAAAAAACCGAAGGTTCTTTAGAAAACCATAGGCTGAAAATTTGAAGTATTGTATGTCCTTTTTAAACTTGGGCATTGATGATTTGCTCAGTTAAATATGACTAAGGTAAGGGAATGTTTTTGGTCCACAGTCCACAGTTTTCAGTCCACAGTTTTCGGTTTTCCTGTGCTCTCATAACATAGGTTGACAACCAATGTACTGAAGACTGAAAAGTGCGAATAACCAAACAACTCAACAACTCATATTTGGGAACCATCAAACTTCTCCCAAGTAATCTTCTTCTTTTTAAAAAAAATAGAACCAAAACCCATAATGATGAATACACCGACATCCACAAGCAAATAGAATTGAGGATCAATCGATCCATCTTTCATAATTGATTTTGGAATTCTTACCAGGATTTCTGCGATAAATGCGCCATACAATCCCATGACCGACCAATACATAAAGCTGAAATGCATGGTGACATATGATTTTGGTTTTTTGAGGTACATAGGAATCAACCCGCCTATCAAAGTAACAGAACTTACAACAGCCAGCCAATGAAAGATGCCAAATTTTCCATACAAATTGTACATCAGAAAGGAGGTAATCAGGACGATAGTCATAGCCACCGAATAGATATATCCATTTCGCTTATGCCATTTCGTTCCTTTAGACTTTATGAGCACTACGGTTCCACTGATCAAGGCAATCAAAGAGGCAATTAAATGCATAAGACCTGTACTATCCGATATGATGTGTTCAAAATTCATGCTGCAGTTGGAGGCTTAGCGCTCCCATTTATTTTGTAACAAGATTTAATTAAGGATAATGGGTTCGCTGGTTATGAAAGTAAAAGTGCCATTCCTGAAAATATCACTACCAAAACAAAGAAGGCCAACATTCCAAGGATTCCAATAACGAGTGCTTTAAGCACTACAGTACCGATTTTCTCATTGAAGGTATTATAGAAAATGTATGAATTGTAGATCCATCCGATAGCAAAATTAAATACAATATAAATGGAAAATAAACCAGGTAGGAAGTAGAAAATAAATTGCGTTATAGATGTAATCAATGCCTGATGACCAAAAATATAGGAATTCAGAATTAAATGTTCTGCATAATTTTTCTTTGCATTTTTAAACATCCACTTGGTTACAACACTGATGATGGGAATTAAAAGAAGCACCAGGATGTTCATCCAACTATCAAATTGTTGATCAGCGGATTCCATCTTTTCAGCACCCAATTGCTCTTCGATGAAATCAGGTTCCATGCTGGCTTGAAGCATATCATCTATACCAAGCCAAAACGTAATCAGGAGATTGATAGCTGTCCAAATCAAGAGATATCGGAAGGGATTATAGTAGATCACAGTAATACCCTTCCAGTAGTTGTGAATCAATCTTCCTGGTGATTTGAATAACTCCTTTATCGTAAAAACAAATCCTCGCTCAATATTCGTGATTTGGTGAATAAACTGCTGGACTAAGATAGGTGTTGACCAACGCTCTGAAACCTGTTTTTGACCACATTCATGACAAATAAATCCATAAAGCTGGTTTCCACAATTGGCGCAGTGTTTATCCTTGAGCAGCTCCATTCAATTACCTGATTTCACGCATAAGAGGAAATATTTAGGATTGTTGATTTTACATTAAAGTAAATAAAAATCGACACTTAAGATTGGGAATTGTCTTGATTAAAATATGTGATAAAAGATAAAATACGTCATCGTAATATTAAATGCCATGTGGGCGATTACAGCACCCCAAATCGAACCGGTTTTGGTTTTACAAAAATTGAACAGCAAGCCGGTAAAGAATATAAATATGACCCATAACAATGCTGGAATTGTCAGGAATTGCCAACTTCCTTCATAATAAACTAATCCAAAATGTGCCAGATGGGTGATCCCAAATGCGGCACTATCAATGATGGCAGCATTCCTTTCTCCAAATTTAGGGACCAGGCTGCCATGGATGACACCGCGATACATCAATTCCTCACCAAAAGGGCTGAATGTCATCCCAATTAAAGCAAAAATCACAAAATAGACCAGTTTGTCTTCAGAGTCTATTGCGGTAAGATCGATAGGATAGGATTCACCAATGTATCGAAACCAATTGGATATATCACTACCAAACAAACTGTCTCCAACTAAATGCATGAAACCACAACTTACTGCTGCCAACAGGAAAGCATAAAAGATCCATTTAAGATGCCGTATTTTTTGAATACCGATTGATTTTCTTCCTTCTTTATTCAGCAATATAAAAGGCATAAGGATCATCAATAAAAAAATAAAAGACAGATATTTATTGTCACCGGTCTGGATGCTATATGTGACGATCAGAAAGCGAATAACCCCAAAGATTAAGATCAATGCAAATCCAAGCTTCCAGTTAAAACTGATGATTCCTTTCAATTGCATTCGGATCATAGGGGCTATTTTTTGACTTCTAAAATATGCCTAGGCATCGAACCATTCAATCCTTGAGCAGTTGCTGCATACAAAACATGTGGCACTCTTATTCAAAAAATCCAGATTTAGCGCAGTAAGCGTCGAGGTATTCATCTGAACTTTTTTCTTGTAAAAAGAGTCGTTCGTACAAAGTGGGCAGAGTAGTTTGTAACCTTGAACAGATACCGTCTCAGGTTCTACTTTTTTCTTATTAAATAAAGGCATGCTGGTTGAGATTTGTATGAATGAAAGTTTATGATAGACGAAATTCTGGCTTATTGTTTTGTTTGAATATAAGAGAATCCCTGACCTTCTGCACCTAATACCTCAACTTCAATTTGATACTCAGAAATATGCTTGTATTTAATTTTCTTTGGAAAGTCATGTTGTTCATTTTCGAAAGACAGATGGTCTTTTATATCGGTATTTAGATAGAAGGGTACGGTTGCCCCTTCATTTTGATCAGGAACTGTTGCTCTATAAACTGTTTGGTCTCCTTCCTCGGTAATTGACAAGGTTTCCCAGATTTGTTTTTGCCCCTCCTTGATTCGATAAGTATGTCCAGCCATATGCCCGTCTTTGGATAATTCCCAAATCTCAAACTGTTCTTGGTTCTCATGTTTCCATTCGCCTAAAAGAAATGAAACTTCTGTTTTCTGTTCCTGAGGTGCACATCCAAGAATTATACTTATTGCAATAATGATTCGTAAAACTTTCATAACAATCTGGATATTAACTTGACGGATAGCATTTAAATTACGGTAAATGTTTAAGAGTAACTCCATATTCATCTCCTGGCTACATTTTCTGACGACCAATATTAAAAGAAAGTTCTACCTCATGCTAAAATCTTCCATTCACCGGCCTTGTGACTTCAACCCGTGTTCGACATTATTCCCTATCTTACCCATATCAATTCTTTCATTTTCATGATAGCAGTCAAAGACCTGACCTATTCCTATCCATCTAGTTCTATAAACGCTTTGGATGGATTAAATTTTAAGATTGAAAAAGGTGAAATTTTCGGATTCCTTGGTCCTTCAGGTGCAGGCAAAAGTACTTGTCAAAAGGTGCTCTACAAGATATTGGACAATTACTCAGGATCAGTACAAGTGGATGGCAAGAATCTTAAGGACTGGGGGAAATCATATTTTGAAATCATCGGTGTGGGGTTCGAGTTACCCAACCATTATCCCAAGCTTACTGCCAGAGAAAACCTGGAGCTCTTTGCCGCATTTTATCCAAAAGAAAAGCTCCTTCCGATACCAGAAATACTTACAATCGTAGGTTTGGAAAATGTTATAGATGATAGGGTGGAATCCTTTTCCAAAGGAATGCAAATGCGTCTGAATTATGTTAGGGCCATCATGCATGATCCCGAGATCCTATTTTTTGATGAGCCGACGGCAGGATTGGATCCGATGAATGCCCGAAAAATCATCAATCATATCAAAGCACTTCGGGAGGCCGGTAAAACTATTTTTATTACTACTCATAACATGACGACCGCCGACGAACTTTGTGATCGGATATCATTTATCGTGGATGGACAAATTGTGCTGACGGATCAACCTCAAAAACTTAAAATTCAATATGGTGATGATCGTGTTCGAGTAGAATTAAAAAATGGGCAGTCTTCCGAATTTCCACTATCTAAATTAGGAGTCAATAATGATTTTTTAAAGTTCATCCGAGAGCATGAAGTTCAAAAGATACATACGAGCGAGGCTACGCTCGAAAAAGTATTTCTTCAGGTCACGGGTAAATCACTGGATGTATGAAGCGATTCTTTGCACATCTAAAGTGGCAATTGTTAATCCTTAGTCGCAACAACCTGATAAATATCAGTATTGCTGTTACGGTGATCTATGCCTTGATTTTTTACTTCATAAAAGACCTTCCTGGTTCAGACAAATTCCTGACACTGTTGATATTTAATGATCCTGTAATTATTTGTCTATTCTTTGTCGCGATCAGCGTGATTATGGAAAAGAATCAGGAAGTATTACCGGCTTTGTTTGTTACTCCAATGCCAATACATACCTATCTGTTGGCAAAAATTATATCTATGACAATTGTTGGGTGGTTATGTGCTACTGGCATGACGATCGCCATGTTGGGCCTGGATGTTTCGTGGATTAATTTTTCTTTAGGAATTATAGGTGTATGTATTATTTGTGGTCTTCTTGGGTTATTGATTGTGAGTTATGCAGATGAATTTTTACGATTTACGATACGCTCTATACCCGTCATGTTGTTTATTAGTCTGCCATTATTGAATTATTTTGAGTTAACGAATAATGTCTTGTTCAATATTATTCCGATCTACGGGGCGCTGGAATTATTGATCAACTCATATGATGAATCGGCCAATATTATAGAACTACTTCCGGAGTTGTTAAGCATGTTGTTTTGGATTGGATTACTCTATTATGGAGTGTTTAAAATATTTAGCTATCGTGTAAGATTATCTTTTTGATATGCATCAATTAATGCTGGTGGGGTGGAATGATTTTAAGCTAATTTTTAGAGATAGCTCTTTAAAAGTCTACCTGGCAATGCCTGCTCTGATCTTCCTGGTAGTCTTCCTTTTGATCCCATATTTGTCTCAACGATTCGAAGGATTTCAAACTTTCATCCCTTATATTCTTATGGCTGCGGGGATGCAGGCCAGTGTTATGTTTGGCTTTATTTATAGTATGGTGCTGATACATGAAAAAGATATTCATGTCGCTCGGGTCTACGGTATACTGCCCATTTCAAAGGGTATGTTTATCATATCCAGAATGGTTCTTCCATTTTTGATTTCTTGCCTGGTAACAGTTGTGATCTTTCAGTTTCAAAGTTTTTATAGCATCTCCATAATAGATAATATCTTGTTATCCATGCTTTGCGGGTTATTAGCACCGGTGTTGGCATTGTTAGTCACCGTACTGTCTAAAAACAAAATGGAAGGTCTTACCTGGTTTAAGATTATTAATATGTTCGTGATGATTCCTGTGGCTGCCTTTTTTGTACCATCGTATGAACATCTATTTGGAATCTTCCCTACACACTGGGCTTTTCAATCTTTGAGTAAGATCATATCGATGAACAGTTTTGTTTTGGTTTATATAGTAGGCCTATTGTATTCACTGGTATTAATTTATTTGTTGATGATCCGATTCAGAAAAGTTCATTTTCTATAATGCTGTATGGCATTAATATTTCAATAATCGACTTTATTCCCATTGATATAGGTTTCGAGGCATTGAATTGTACCTATTTCGTCAATAGGAACTTTTAATGGATCTTGTTCCAAAACTATAAAATCAGCATACTTTCCTTTTTCGAGCGATCCGATTTTGTCTTCTTTGTGTATTTGCCAGGCAGCATTAATCGTTACTGCTTTAATTGCTTGCATTAATTCAATCTTTTCATTTTCCCCGATCACATTTCCACCATTGGTTTTTCTTTCTACTGCAGTTTGTATTAATCGAAAGGGTACGCTTTCGAACATGGGTTGATCTGCATGTAAAGTTATATTCAAGTCATGTTCGTAAGCAGCGTTCAGGGGAAGGATGTTTTCAGTTCTCTCATGCCCTAAGATTTCTGTGTTGAGGGCATCTCCATAATAATAGAGATGATTGATATGAAAACTGGGAGATAAGTTCAGATGTTTCATCTGATCCAGGACAGACCTGGGGAGCATGAGACAATGTTCCAACCTGTGTCTACTCTGAGAAAAATCTAACTCTTGATCCATTTCCGAAAAAGCACCCACCACTTCATTGATAGCCGCATCTCCCTGCGTATGAATAGCGATTTGCCACCCGTTTTGATGATGTTCCCGAATATAGTTTTTTAGGTTTTCTTTAGCAACCAGTGCGCTTTCCTGCGATCCTGCAGATATGTCTAATATGTCTGTCGTAAGTGCAGTATCAAGATAGGGTCGCTCCATATACATGGAACCGATGTATGGGGATCCATCATACCAGTGCTTAGTACCAATGACATCATAGAAGTCATTGGGTGGATTTCTTTTTTCTGGCAACAAGTGTGGCATATCATGACGCATATAGACGAAATGCCGGGGCATAGGTTGTCTTTCCGGTAGTTGTCCCAATTTTTCCAATAAACCTCCTAGTAGAGTTGGACTTTGGTTAGATAGGTGCTTTAGTAATATCAGTGGCTTTTTGTCGGTGATGGACAGTCCTGTGGATACGATGGTGGTGTTTCCATTTTTCGCATAAGCTTTCATTACTTCACCAGATGCCTTTCTCAAAACTTTGGTAGTCAAGACCTGATTCATTAATAATTCGGCAAAAGGTTTGAAAGCCTCTTGCTCTACTATTAGTCCTGTTAATTCTCCATTGGGGTCTTTTTCATAATAACTATGATCTGAAGCATCAAGTGTTTCTTTAGATATTCCAGCCAGTTCAAAGGCTTTGGAATTGGCCCAATAGCTATGCAGACTTTGGCTCAATATGATAACAGGGTTTTGGGGAGACACCTGATCAAGATATTGTCGCGTTGGAGGTTCAAGATCTTCAATCAGAATAGGATCAATTCCTTTACAAACGATCCATTCATTGTCCGCTGTGCTGGAGACTATTTCTTTAAAAGAACTCCATACTCCTTCATTATTTGAATATTTGAAACCAGATAAATCATGCATTCTTGCCAGGAACATGGAAAGGGCAAAGTGGGTATGTACATCGATGAATCCAGGCATAATAGTAACCCCTTCCATGTCTATTCTATCGATAGATGCATCAGTAAGGATATTCAATTCCTTTAATGTACCTATTTGATCTATCCGACCACCAACCACATACATGGCATCGGCCTTTGGTTGATAATCATTGATCGTGATGATGTTGGCATTGAAATAGAGCGTGGGAGGTATCTTTTTAAAATCGGATAGCAAATAGAAGAGCGTTACGAATATGAACAAGAACGCTATCGTTGATATAAGGACTAGCTGTTTCACTACAGAGATATTGTGAACTCAATGTATTCATTGTATCCGAGGCTTTTAGGCATTTCAAGAAATAAAACCAAATACTTCAGGAGCGTGTCCGTGTGGATTTAGAAGCTGAAAAATGTAATCAGGTTGATTTGATCCCTATTGCCATTATTCAAGAACTGATTCATATAGCCCACTTCGAATCGGAAATTCTTGTTGAGCTTGAATCCCAATCCACCATAGAGCCGGTTTCTGTCAAAGACATTATCTTTTGTATTCAGGAATATCTCGTTGTAGGCAGACAGGTATATGGCTCCATCGATCATATCCGCTTGATTGAGTAGCAGATTCAATGCAAGGAAGTATCTGAACCGTGCTCTAAAATCGCCTTCTACCCATCTTTGCTCAAAGCGGTACCTGTGCTGCACTTTTAATTTACCAAGATTCTGACGGGTAATGAACTGCTGGTAGATTCGGTGTTCGTCAATTTTTACTTTATCATCACTGTCACCGATATAATTTTGACTATTTATATATCCATAGCCCAATAGAAGATTGTTATTGTTTTCACTCAAGTTCAGACCGATACCAGTTCTGAGGAGTAGTTGTTCTAAATCTCCTATAGCATCATAGTTTCTGTATTGAACTTCATTATGCCAATTCCATTTTTGATTTAGCTTTTTGTTCCCGATGTAAATCATCCAATTACCAAGA
>JAHHJQ010000190.1 GCA_018680005.1 Bacteroidia bacterium
AAAATAAATTAGAATCCCTCGCATTATGCTGAATCAGAGATTAAGTCAAAGACAAGTTCAAACCCTATCACCTCAGCAAATTCAATTAATGAAATTGCTGCAGATACCAACTGTAGCATTGGAACAAAGAATTAAAGAAGAACTGGAGGCCAATCCGGCACTTGATGAAGGTGAAGAAGAAGAGCAGACATTTGGTTCAGAAACGGATAGCAAAACTGAAAACGAAGAAGAATCGACACCTGAATCTGAAGAAGAGTTTGAACTCGACGATTATCTCACAGAATATCTTGAAGATGACCCTGATAGTTATAAGACAAGAGATGAATCCAGCTATTACAGTGATGAAGAGGATAAGACTATTCCAATCGCCGTTCATACTACTTTTCATGAAAATCTGGAACGACAATTGGGCTTGCTCGAGTTGGAAGATGAACGGGATTTAGTCATTGCAAAGCAGCTTGTCGGCAGTATCGATGAGGACGGATATATTCGAAGAGACCTGTTATCTGTAATTGACGATTTGTTATTTGCTCACAATATTGAAACTTCTGTTTCTGAGTTAAAGCAAATGTTGCGATTGATACAAAAATTTGACCCGCCAGGAGTAGGAGCTAAGGATTTGCGCGAATGCCTGCTGCTTCAGTTGAAAGAATATAGGGACATCGATGAAGACGATCTGATTGATGATGTGGAGCTCAGAAACGGCTATCTCGCCTTCAGGATTATTTATGAATACTTTGAAGAGTTTTCAAAGAAACACTACCATAAACTTCAGCGATATCTGGGAATAAATGAAGCACAATTAAAGGACGCCGTGGAAATCGTGCTCAAATTAAATCCAAAACCAGCATCGGGTTTCAATGGAGGCGGAAATAGTAGGGCAGCTCAATATATTGTACCTGATTTCACTATTACCAATAGAGACGGTGAATTAGATCTTACTCTGAATACCAGAAATGCACCAGATCTTAGGGTTAATGAGCATTATAAGGACATGTTGAGTTCATATAAACTTAACAAAAAAGCTAAAAAAGTAGATAAGCAACAAAAAGAAGCTATTGTTTTTATTAAACAAAAAATCGATAGCGCTAAATGGTTCATTGATGCCATTCGACAGAGATATCAGACTATGTATAAGACGATGTATGCTATCCTTCAGTATCAATATGACTATTTTCTTTCAGGAGATCCTAAAAAACTCAGGCCAATGATTCTGAAAGACATTGCAGAGATTACCGGTTTGGATATTTCGACTGTGTCCAGGGTGGCTAATAGCAAATATATTCAAACAGAATTCGGTACAAAAAGACTGAAATATTTCTTCTCAGAGTCCCTACAAACAGAGTCTGGTGAACAGGTATCTACTTTAGAAGTCAAGAATATTTTAACAGAGATCATAGAAGAAGAGAACAAGAAAAAACCGCTTTCAGACGAATCCCTTAAAAATTTGCTTATCAAAAAGGGATATAACATAGCCCGACGTACAGTAGCCAAATACCGTGAACAGATGAATATCCCAGTAGCCAGACTTAGAAAGCAACTCTAGGAATTATTGCTATCCAAAACCCTAAGGAATTTTAAACATGCTTCATAAATCTGAGCCTTTGAGATGGTCAAAGGAGGGGCTATCCTTATCGACTTGCCGTTGAATAAAAAGAAATCCAGAAGAAGCCGCTCATATTTTAAAGCGCGATGAATTATTTCCTGGGCGATCTCGGAAAATTCAAATTCCAACGCGATAAGCAATCCCGCATGTCGCTTTTCGATAATTAAAGGATGTCTCAATAACTTCAGAAATAGATCTCTCTTTGATGCAACTTGATGTATCAGACTGCCAGACGTCAAAATATGAAACGATGCCAATCCAGCAGCACAACTTACAGGATGTCCCCCAAAGGTGGTAATATGTCCAAGAATTGGATTCTTTGTAATTGAGGCCATGATTGATTTCGTTGAAATGAAGGCACCCAACGGCATACCACCACCCAAAGCTTTAGCTGTCAGCAGAATATCCGGCATGATATTATAGTTTTCAAATGCCCATAACTTTCCTGTTCTGCCCATTCCGACTTGTATTTCGTCCAGTATTAAGAGAGCACCTGATTCATCACACTTTCGTTTGAGGTGGGTCAGGTATTTATCCTGGGGAATTTTGACACCTGATTCTGCCTGGACTGTTTCAAGAATGACACAAGCCGTATTGTCCGTTATTCTATCAAGATCAGCAATATTATTGAAACCAATATGTCGTATATCCGGAATAAGAGGACGAAAAGCACGGGTGAAATAATCATCGCTCATTAGACTCATGGATCCCATTGTACTTCCATGGTAAGCATTTGAACAGGCAATAATCTCGGTCCTTCCAGTATATCTCCTCGCTGTCTTCAGTGCACCTTCGACGGCTTCACTTCCAGAATTGGTAAAATAGACGCAATTCATATGTTCTGGAAGGGATTCTGCTAATGCTCCGGCTAATTGTGCCTGAGGTGATAGAATAAATTCTCCATATACCATTGTATGGAGATAGGCATCGCATTGATCTCTAATTGCAGCAATTATACCAGGCTCTCTATGTCCAAGACTACTAACGCAAATACCAGATATCATATCCCAATATCGGTTACCGTCGGGTCCAAACATATAAATACCTTCCGAAGAGCTTATTTCAATACTTAGTGGAGTAGTATTGGTTTTTGCGATATTACTCTGAAAGAGTTGTCTTATATTCGGCATCTATTTATATGTATTTTCAGTAAGGCAAAGATATTTCTATTTCTACCAATGAAATCTTATAGATGGCATTGTTTCTGGACAAGAGATTTTGTCGATTCAAATACAAAAAGGTAAACCCTCCGTTATTTTAAAGATACTTTAACAGCGAACAGATAATTATAGCTCAACAGAATGCTTTTAACAGTAGTTAATGTTGCACAAGTACGTTCCTAAATTCCAGCACTATGCGAATTCTTCAAGCCGTTTTCGTTTCCTTATTCATTATCGCAATTTGCAGCCCTTCCCAGGCACAATACTTCGGAAAAAATAAACCGAGATACAAATCATTTGATTTCCATGTTTGTCAGACACCGCATTTTGAGATCTATCATTATTTAGACAATAATGAGGAGTACTTAAACACTCTTGCGAATCAGTCTGAAAGGTGGTTTGAAATGCATAATCAGGTATTTCAAGATTCTTTTCTATTCAAGAATCCATTGATTTTTTATAACAACCATGCTGATTTTCAACAAACAAGGGCTATTTCCGGAGGTGTGAGTGTAGGCACAGGCGGTGTAACTGAAGCGCTTAAAAACAGAGTAATTCTACCTTTTGCCATGTCCAATCAGCAAACGCACCACGTTTTAGGTCATGAATTGGTGCATGCTTTTCAATATCATAGTATCATATATGGTGATAGCACATCATTGCGAAATATGGCCAATTTACCATTATGGATTGTTGAAGGATTGGCCGAGTATATGTCACTTGGAAGTAAAGATGCACATACTGCTATGTGGATGCGCGATGCGGTCATGAATGATAGAGTTCCTACTCTGGAAGATTTATACAACCCGGCCTTTTTCCCGTATCGATATGGTCAGGCATTTTGGTCCTTTCTGACTGGTAAATATGGTGATGATGTCATTCGTCCATTTTTTTCAAATATTGCCAAATTTGGTTTGAACGACGCGATAAGATTTACATTAGTTGAAGAACCTGATACCCTATCCAACATGTGGGTTCAGGCGATTAAGTCTCATTATGCACCATATGTAGAAGGCAAAAAGGACAATTTGATAGGGAAGCGATTGTTGTCCGAGAAGAATTCTGGAAGAATGAATATCTCTCCTGTTCTTAGTCCAAACGGGAGGTATGTTGCTTTTTTATCGGAAAAGGATCTATTCTCTATTGATGTTTTTCTTGCGGATGCAAGATCCGGGAAGATCATTAGAAAGTTGGCAAGTACATTCAGAGATGGCCACTTTGATGATTTCAATTACATTGAATCCGCGGGCACCTGGTCTCCAAACAGCAAAGAGTTTGCCGTTGTGGGTTTCAAAAAGGGGGTAAATGCTATTCTGGTCAAGGATATAGAAACGGGGCGTACTACAAGAGAAATAACAATTCCTGAAATTCCCGCATTCAGCAACATTAGCTGGTCTCCGGATGGGAAGTCTATTGTACTTGCTGGTTTGGTAAATGGTCAAATTGATCTCTATCAGTATTTTCTCAAGGACGGCAAGGTCATTCAGCTGACCGATAATACAGCCTCAGAAATGCAACCATATTGGTCTTCAGATGGGAATACTATAGTCTTCGCTTCAGACCAATTATCAGAAGAAAGAGGTCTGGTGGAAGGAAAATGGACATTCAATATTGCTGAATTAGATATTGCATCTAAAAACGTAGAAATCCATGATATTTTTTATGGTGCTGACAATCTGAATCCGGTTTATGACCACCAGGATAACATATTATTTGTATCGAATCGTGATGGATTCAGAAATTTGTATAAATATGATAGAGAGTCCGAGAAAGTCTCACAAATGACTGATTTACTCGTTGGCATAAGTGGAATTACACATTACTCACCGGCTATATCAGCATCTCGGAAAAGAGATAGAATTCTGTATTCCTATTTTACGCAAGGTAAATATACCATATACCAAACTCAGGATGAGCGGTTTCTCAATCAGGAAGTAGATCCAATGGATGTACAAATGGGTGCAGCAACACTACCTCCAGGAACACGAACCACGAATGAAATTGTAAATCCGAATATAGCCCAATTGGAATCTGTTCCATTTGAAGAAGTAGAATCTGTCGTTAATATAGACTATAATCCCAAATTCAAGTTGGATTATGTCGGTGGTGGCACAGGTATCGCTGTTGGGAGTAATAATAATTTCGGAACCACCACGGGATTGGCTGGTGGTGTGGATCTCTGGTTTAGTGATATTCTTGGTAACAACAAGTTGTATTCTACCCTATCCGTAAATGGTGAAATCTATGATTTTGGGGGTCAAGTAGCCTATGTCAATGAAAAGAATAAGATTGCATGGGGAGGAATACTATCACATATTCCATATCGATATTTTCTCAATGATGGATTTATCTTGGAGGAGGAAATAGTACCTGGAATTTTTGCTAATAGATTTGATACCAAACTAATAAGATTATTTGAAGACAGAGTAGGACTTTTTGCTCAGTTGCCTTTCTCCTCCATCTATAGAGTTGAAGCTGGCGCTTCCTTTTCATATTACAGCACTCGGGAAGAACGTATCAGTAATTACTATGACCTTAGTGGATTTTACATCGGGCAGGAACGGGAAAAGGTCGAGTCTTCATTTGACCCATATTCACTATACAATGCCTATTTGGCCTATGTAGGTGACAACTCTGTTTTTGGCCTGGCCTCACCTATAAAAGGTCATCGATTCCGAGTTTCGGCAGAACAGTACGGTGGGGAATTTGACTTTACCAGTCTGACATTGGATGGAAGAAAGTATTTCTATGCCAAGCCATTTACATTAGCCGGCAGGTTTCTTCATTATGGCCGTTATGGAGGAGAGACGGACCTCTTGAGATCATTGTATATAGGCAATCAACTTTTAATGAGGGGGTTCAGCTCAGACGATATCGGGACGGTGGTTACTTCAGACGATTTAACGATCAATCAATTATTAGGATCCAAAATAATTACAACAAATTTTGAAGTGAGGGTACCCTTTACAGGTCCGGAACAATTGGCATTACTGAAATCAAAGTTTTTGTTCTCCGAGTTGGCCATATTTCTGGACGTTGGGGCAGCGTATGATGATTTCAAAGATTTTAATGAGAACGAAATGGTGCTAAATGCATTCAATGAGATTGTAGAGGTTCCTAAGGCAAGATGGGTTTCCAGTACAGGACTTTCCTTAAGGATAAATGTATTTGGAGCGATTATACTAGAGCCTTATTATTTCATTCCGTTGACTGGAAATCATGCTTCAGGTTTTGGTCTGAATATCATACCGGGTTGGTAAAACATGCTTCCACATAATTGATAATTGAAGAACCTTCAAT
>JAHHJQ010000210.1 GCA_018680005.1 Bacteroidia bacterium
GGCAAATGCAATCCGAAGGTAAAACCGGAAAATACTTAACCTACGCCATTGGTGAAATCCTACTAGTTGTAGTTGGGATATTGCTGGCTCTTCAGATCAACAATTGGAACGAAGCCCGAAAAGACGCCATTCTTGAGCGTGATCTTTTACAAAACCTTCAACAAGACATCAACTATAATGCCTCAAGAATTCAAGCGGTACGTTTTCTTGACTCAACCATCATGATCAAAAACAGGATACTGCTAGACGTATTGACAGATCCAGGTTCCACCTATCACGATTCCTTACAAACTCATTTTGGAAACATCAGCCGATATGATGTTTTCGCACCAAGAAAAATGGCATACGAAGCCCTTAAATCCAAAGGATTAGAGATTATTAAAAATGACAGCTTGAGATCAGAGATCATTAAGCTCTATGATGAATCCTACGGACTAAATGCAGTTATGATAGATTTGAAGAGAGATATTCACATGAATTCTTCTTCCATTCATAACAAAAGGCTGTTCACACTTCAACAGGTGGATTACAAGATTCCAGTGGATTTCGGGGCCCTCAAATCAGACACAGAGTTCATCAATGACCTTTCATACGTTACTGCAGAAAGCCTTAATTTTTTATGGCATTATCAAAATATGTACAATAAATCCAGGGCAGTAGAACAACTAATAACAAATGAATTAAAACGATGAGGTACAAGAATCTTCCCAGCGCTCGCCATGAATAAGGAATATTAAAAATTAATAATTAATAATTTTCCCCGTTTCCATGAAAAATGTAAAAACCATATCCCGAAGATCAGCCACCAAACTACTGGCCGTAGGCACATCATCACTCATGATAGACCCAATTTCAATCCTTCAAAACAATCCAAAAATGAAGCGTAGAATCATTCCGAGTTCGGGTGAACAAATTCCAGTTGTTGGACTCGGAACATGGCAAACTTTTGATGTTGGAAGTTCGGAGTCGGAAAGAGCACCGTTGAAAGAAGTATTACAAATATTGGTAGCGTCGGGTGGATCCGTCATCGATTCGTCACCTATGTATGGTAGATCTGAAAAAGTAGTGGGTGATCTAACAACAGAATTAAAATTGAAGGATAAGATCTTTGAAGCCACCAAAGTTTGGACAAGTGGAATGGAGGAAGGGATCCAGCAAATGAATAATTCATTCCAGTTGATGCAGGTACCTCAAATGGATTTGATGCAGATACATAATCTGGTAGATTGGAATACCCATTTGAAAACACTGAGAAAATGGAAAGCCGAAGAAAAAATAAGCTATATCGGGATTACACATTATAACAGAGGAGGATATGCGGAAGTAGAACGAATCATGAAAACCGAGACCATTGATTTTGTCCAGATCGATTACAATTTAGGCGATCGAGATGCGGCAGAACGAATATTGCCATTGGCAAGAGATAAGGGAATCGCCGTATTGATTAACCGACCATATGGCGGTGGTGGTCTTTTTCGTAAGACAAGAAATCAATCGGTACCCACATGGGCCAATGAATTTGATGCAAATTCCTGGGGGCAGTTTTTTCTAAAATTTGTATTGGCCCATCCTGCAGTCACCTGTGTCATACCCGGCACATCCAAACCAAAACATATGCGAGATAATGTACAGGCAGGTTTTGGAAAGTTGCCTACTGCTGAACATCAGCGAAGGATGATTGAATTGATTAGAGCTTAGATATTCTCAATCTAAATGCCGTATGTCATGAAATCAAAAGTCCTATACCTCAGAATCAGCTATTGGTTGGCTGCATTGGCAGATTTCTTCATAGCTTTCCGCGTATTAGATCCTGAAAGAGTTGGTCTTACAAAATTTGAATACCCGATGGGCATGACCGCTGCCATCGCGTTCTCATGGGGAATCCTATTGATCATGGCGGATAGAAAACCTTTAGAAAGACGATGGATCCTCATCCCTACTTTTATCGTCGTAAGTCTGCTGGCTGTGGTCGGATATTATGCTGCGTCAATTGGAAGGATTGCACTCAATACCGCATCATTTGTATTTGGTATTTTCTTGTCGCTGTTTATTGCATTTAGTTATTGGCAGACACACGACGTGGTCAGGGAACATGCTGATAACTGAACTCTGAGATCTCTTTCCCTCACCCGCCTATAATCCGCCTGAGGCGGATACCGCCAGTGAAAAGTCATCTATAAACTTAAAAGCTGTACTTGACTGACTATCGACCATCAACCGCCCCCGCGCGCGCACTACCCTATCCCGTTTCGTTTCACTTCTCGAGGACCTAAGGGAAGGGGAGCCACCCGCTACATTGAGGCATGAACTCGCTGCCAACTATGGACTATCGACCATTGACTATCGACCCTCCTCGAGTTCTGCCAGCTATGGACTATCGACCCTCCTCGTGGGTCTAATTACCCATCCCGGAAAGAGCACTTACAAAACATCAACCTACTTTTATCGCATACTTATTTACCCTATATTACCTCCTTTACCTGGTGTTATACAGTCCACAATGAGGAGTCTAAGGTCAATTGATCTGGTCTTTATTTTTCGTTTACAAACGGTTATAAATGTTTGCAGGTGAATACAAACGAATAATGTTTATAAGGCATATATATGCAACTTAGTTACGTATATACAGATGTTATACCGCATTAACATAGCAGTTCGCAGAAAAATAAACCAATACCAAAAAGGCAAATCGCATTAAAATATACTTGAAGAAATTTTTTGCCAATCCAAAAGTCTAATTTTTTTAACTTTAAATTCAGGCAATATTTATAATCAATAATTATTTTATGATTGGCTCAATTGTTTTAAAAGTATATTATGAATATTGATCTGAATACATATTGGATTATTGAAG
>JAHHJQ010000023.1 GCA_018680005.1 Bacteroidia bacterium
AGTAGAAGTCAAAGATTTACTTGGGAAGTATTTTGGAAATAGCTATTCCAAGATGGTAGCTCACTTTGCACAACAAGAGAATATTTCTCAAGACGAATTGGAAAGTATTATTGAAATGATCCAAAAAACCAAATCATGATACCCTATCTTTTTCATGCATCCATTCTCCTCGCTGGAACCTTTGTTTTTTATTGGTTGCTTCTTCGAAATGAGACCTTTTTTCAGCTCAATAGATGGATTCTATTGGGATCTGTAGCATTGTCACTGCTACTACCTCTACTCACGATACCTGGTGAATGGTCCATACACGAACCAGAGATCACTATTATCGAAGAATCAGAAACAGCAATAACGGGATACACTTCTGAAACTATAAAATCCAATCCACATGTTATAGCCCATGCGGAGATTCAGTCTGAAGCTAAGATTCACAACGAAGAACAAGCAAATCAATCGTCACAAGGAACCATTACTCAAAAAATTGAATCAGGTGAATTGCCGTGGCTTATATATATCTCGGGGGCATTTATTTTTCTTGTTGCATTTATTTTACAACTTGTAATCCTGTTATACCAAATCCTGCGATATCCTTCATATCGAGATGGTGCATATAGAATTGTTGAACTAGATGGCAATGTTGCTCCGTATTCTTTCTTCAATAGCATTTTTATCAATCCTTCCACCTACGACAAAGCTACTTATGATCAGATTATTGCACATGAGAAAATTCATATTGATCAGGTGCACTTTGTTGACAAGATCATTGCCGAAGGGTTAGTTATTGCCTTTTGGTTCAATCCATTTGTCTGGTTATACCGAAAAGCAATCACTAACAATCTTGAATATCTCACGGATAATAGCATGATTGAATTGGGCATTGAAAAATCCTCTTATCAAATGAATCTTTTAAGAGTTGCCGTACCACACTATCCATTGAACATTACAACTAACTATAACCAATCATTTTTAAAAAACCGCATAGCCATGATGAACTCTAGAAAATCCTCTGCAGCCGCCAGCTGGAAATACTTTTTCATTCTTCCAATATTGGGGCTGTCTGTCATTTCGTTGAATGCTGTAAAGGGACAAGTTCAGTATGTCACTAAAGAAGAGCCAAAAGTAATCGTCGACACGCAACCCATGATAGAAGAGGAAGTTCAGAATCAGAATCAGAATTTAGGAGAAACAACATCCAGTAAAAAAGTCCAAGTATCAAGTCCAATAGAGTCGCAATACTGGAATCATCTTGACCCGGGAGAGTGGGAAGGAAAAATTAAAGGCAATGAATATTGTTTGACTTTGAACAACTCCAATAAAGATCACGGGTGGCAGTCTCATCACTCGACATGTCTGCCCATGAGTGCCTTTAAAAATCAAGGTGATACAAAAGTAATGACCAGAGCTGCAGGCACCCTCGAACTTAAAGGATCTTGGCAAGGCAACGAAGGTAGAGGCACATTCAGCTTTACCCCTGATGCCGGTTTTTTATCCTACTTGAAAGGTGAGGGCGTAGAACTGACACATGATGAACTCGCCTTCAACTTGTTCATGACGGATATCAATAAAGACTATATCGCTTTTTTGAAAAAATCAGGTTTCGAGGTAGATGGCAAAGGGGTTGTAATGTTAGCCGTACATGACATAGATCAAAAAGAATTGAAAGAGTTCATGGGAGTTTTCGAATCACTGGACAACAAGGACTACAATCTAAGCGATCTTGTACAGTTCAAAATTCATGATGTGACACCAGCATACGTCAACGAACTGAGAGGACTTGGATTGGATCTTAATACCAGCAATGTAGTTCAAGCCAAAATACACGATGTCGAACCATCCTACATTAAAGCAATGATGAACTATGGACTCAAAGAAGCAGACATGAAGGATATGATCCAATTTGCTATCCATGACGTGGAGATCGACTATCTCGAGAAAATGAAGGCGCTGGGTTTTACAGACATGAGCACACAGGAAATTGTCCAGCTCAATATCCACGATGTCGATCCTGAATATGTCAAAGATTTCAAAGGCATGGGATTCGACGATATGCGTATTCAAGACCTTGTCCAATTTGCTATCCATGATATTGATCCTAATTATATCAAATCATTCCAAGACGCCGGACTTCAGGACTTGAGCCGGCAAGACATTGTACAGGCGGGTATTCATGATGTGGATGTCGGATACATCTCTGAAATGCGTAAAGCCGGATTTAAAGATGTCAATATGCAGGATATGGTCCAATTTGCTATCCATGACGTGGATGTTGATTATATACGTGGACTTAAAAATGCGGGGTTGAATGATTTATCGAAACAAGAAATTGTTCAGGCCAAAATCCATGATGTAGAGCCGGAATATATCCAGGAATTCAGATCAATAGGCTTAGGAGATCTGAGCATGCAAGATATTATCCAATTTGCTATTCATGATATCGATCCAGGATTTGTGAAAGATTTTGAATCTGCAGGATTTGATGACTTGTCCAAACAACAGATCGTTCAGGCTGGGATTCATGATGTGAATGCATCATATATCAAAGAAATGCGCGCACTTGATATAGAAATCGAAAATTTCCACGATATCATCCAGGCCAAAATCCATGATGTGGATGCAGCGTTCATCAAGCAAGCTAAAGAAAAAGGATATAGTCCAAAGACCTTAAAGGAATATATCCGATTGAAGATCAGCGGTATCTAAAATAAACCACTATAAAGAAATGAATTAGTGTTATTTGATTTCAAATCAAAGTAAACCCTCGATGAAGTTTATTCACCGAGGGTTTTTTCTTAAACTTGGTTTTATCTATCTAATAGCAATCAGGAGCGTACTCACCACTTGAAGTTTTGAAGTATCGCGATCCATTGAGCATCGTTTTCTCCCCGTCTTGAGTGATTACATATTCATAAACTTCACCATTGCTAAAATTTAGTTGCAAGACGGCCTGTCCTGATGCATTACCAACCACTTTCCATTCACCAGCACCCTTTCCGTTTCCACTTGAACTTCCAAATCCACCCCCAGTATCAAAAGACATGCTATTGCTTGATGAATACTTAAAATACCCTTCTGCACAAAGGTGAATGGTCTCCTCAGAACTGGAACTGCTTCCCATTGTATATCCCGAATCGCCATAAGATCCGTCATTGGAATAACTGGAATGCATATATTTCAGCCGTGTACCTTTCAAAGCCTCTCCCCATTGTTTTGCAACAGGAGGAATGACGGGTTCTGAAAATTGGATAGATGCTGCAATTTGTTTAGCCAATTGAGAATGAATGGACGCATATGCTTCTTTCGATGTCGCCACCATAATCGTAACTCCATCTCCAAAAGTATTGATCATGCCAATAATGTATGCTTTAGCAGATTGCCATTCAAGCATCCCTTCAAAAGTTCCACCCACACCATTTGAACCAGTACGGTCTAGATTTCCTGACAACTGCAGATGCGTACCATTTTCATCAGAAATGCCAGCGTGAGCATTGGATTCCAAAATTTCAAGGCTATTGACATCACTAGGCAGTATCAGTATGACACCCGGTTCGGTGTGCGATCCCATAAGGAATCCACTTTCAGTTTCCTGTCCTTGCCATCCTGGCGGTATTGTAAAGGATAGACCTAAGTAGGGATAGTCTACTCTTCCTGTTTGTTGAGCATTGGTAATGATGCTTATGAGAAGCAATGTAATGAGGGAAATGGTTTTCATGGCAAGGATATTTGCTTAGAAAGATAACCAATATACAAGGTAAATAATGTATACCCGACACTACATAGCTTCAAGTACACGACTTAGCCTTCAACGCTATAGGCTATTGATATAAACAACTTGAATTGATTTCAACATAAAAGTCAAACCCTCGATGAAGTTTATTCACCGAGGGTTTTTTCTAGTAATTGTTATTTATTTAGGTTATATCGGATTAGATATTCTATAATTATAACATCGTAGTCGGACAGATATAGTCAGATATCTTGAAATCATCAGACTCTTTGATTTCTTCGAATCCTCCTTTGACATCAACCAGATCCCGATAACCACGAGCTTGAAGTATTGATGCAAATACTAGAGATCGATATCCCGTTGCGCAATGAATGTATTGCTTCGTTCCATCGTTAGTGATCAACTTCATACTTTCATTTACATAATCCAGGGGAGCATTGAGTGCACCTATGATATGCTCACTCTTGAACTCTGAGGCTTTTCGTATATCCACAATTTTTGGATCCTCCAACTTAGCCAATTCCTCCACACCTACAGATTCAATCCTATCAAATTCTTTACCTGCTTTTTTCCATGCTTCGAAACCACCTTTGAGATATCCTTTAGCATTGTCATAACCAACTCTAGCCAATCTTGTGATCACCTCTTCGATACGATCCTCGTCGGCTACGATCAACAACTCTTGTTTGACATCAGGAATCATGGTTCCTACCCAGGTTGCGAAGCTACCATCGATTCCAATAAAAATGGAGTTTGGAATGAACCCTGCTCTGAATTCATCTTTTGATCTTGTATCTATAATCAATGCTTCCGTTTCCTCTGCAACCAATTCAAATTCTCTCGGGCTTAGTTCTCGTGTACCTTGCTCCAATACATCATCCAGAGACTCGTAACCTGTGATATTCAACAGCACGTTTTGAGGGAAATATCCGGGAGGCGGCATCAATCCATCCAAAACTTCTTTTACGAATTCATCTTCAGTCATATCCGCTCTAAGCGCATAATTGGTTTTCTTCTGATTCCCAAGTGTATCTTGAGTTTCACTACTCATATTCTTTCCACATGCACTTCCTGCTCCATGTGCAGGATAAACGATGACATCATCCGGTAGCGTCATTAGCTTGTTTCTAAGTGACTTGAAGAGATGTCTGGCCAACTTATCCTGTGTCAAATCTGGGATAACTTTCTGGGCAAGGTCAGGACGACCCACATCGCCAATAAATAAAGTGTCTCCTGTAAAGACACCAACTTCTTTTCCTTTCTCACGAAGAAGGAAACAACTACTTTCCATCGTATGACCAGGTGTATGCAATACTTCTATGGTCACATCACCTACGTTGAAGATCTGTCCATCTTCTGCTACTATTTTTTCAAATCCGGTCTCCATAGAGGTAGGTCCATAAATGATGTCCGCTCCTGTCTTCTTGGCCAGGTCCACATGACCGGAGACAAAATCTGCATGGAAATGTGTCTCAAATATATATTTGATTCTTGCACCGTCTTTCTCGGCTCTTTCGATATAAGGAGCCGATTCTCTTAGAGGATCAATGATCACTGCTTCTCCTTTGGATTCAATATAATAGGCCGCTTCTGCGAGACATCCTGTATATATCTGTTCTAACTTCATATTGGTTAATTTTTTATGATTTAAAAATGGTGTTAAGGCGCGGGCCAAGATATCCCGCCTGCAGACTAGTAGCCTACAATTACAATTCAAAATTATATGAAGCGAATCGAAATGAGAGTGACCTAAGTTACCAAGGACAATTGATCTATGTCAACGAATTCGAGGATTTGGGTTGACGGTGGCTAATATTCCCCACAAATATGACTATTATGGATATTTGTTTAACCTCAGACATAGTTTGTTTAACGATATTCAGGGTAAAACTTCAATATTTCCACAAAATCTGCATTTTGTTTAACAATTAACATTTATAGTTTAAACATTTATAGCGTTTTGTTTATTTATAGAGCATATATCTTTAAACAAAATAACTACCAATGTCAGCAATTGAATTTACTCAGGAATTTAACAGCTTAGAGCAGGTTCTCACTGGTTTTGCATATAACCTCACGAAAAATGGAGAACGTGCCAAAGATCTATTTCAGGAAACTGCGTATCGAGCACTGAAAAATCGTGATAAATTTAGACCAGGTACCAATTTCAAGGCCTGGTTGTTTACGATCATGAAAAACATATTTATCAATGACTATCGTAAAAGGTCTAAGGCAAATATGATAATCGATACCACAGAAAATCTTTACTATATCAACTCTTCAAAAACAACTATTGAGAACGGTGGTGACTCCAATATCATGATGAAAGAACTCACGGGTATGGTAGATGGATTGGACAATTCAGTAAGAATACCGTTTCTGATGCATTATCAGGGATTTAAATACAAAGAAATTGCAAGCGAACTTGATCTTCCTCTAGGAACTGTTAAGAGTCGAATATTTTTTGCTCGCCGAGAATTAATGAAGCAAGTGAATGCGCGATATGGTTCTCTGAACTAAGTGCACCCAAAATACCAAAGCTGAAACCCTGATTAAGTAACATTAGTCAGGGTTTCTTTATGTGTGATATATCTTTAATTGATTGGGTTAAAATTTACGTTGTGTGCGTAGACTTCCAACTTGCAGTTCTATTCTCTAAGCCTTTTGACTTGATGATTAATTTGCATACGGTAAAGAATTACTAAGTAATCATGTTGAAATCTTTTCGGCGATGTCTCTTACTCAATTAGCACATAAGCGACGCCAGTCATCCTGTAATATCATTCTGAACTTCAATAAGAAGATGATGCTGCACAATCGGATGAAATTGAGTACTTAGAAGAACATTGATGATGTTGTACAAGGTGAAAGCGCTGGAATGGTACAACGTTTAAATTGAAAATTATATTACAAAAAATCTATGGGCCAAATGCTCATATGGCTTCAATAACTTGGATTCAATAAGGAAAAGCCAATATTCAGAATGGAGAGTGTTGACTTAGAAATGTTTAGCAGATTTCTGACATCGTCTGCTCACTGTCGAAATACTTAGATGTAACACAACAACAATTTCAAAAGAGCTGCAGATAAATGCAATTCTTGTTTCATCCAGTTTATTCAGCATGCCCTGTTACGGAAATACTGAAACCTACTACCATGTACAGAAATAAGGCATTTTGCTATTAGCAGATTCCAATCCTAGTGATGCACTCTCTTGTAAATCTGCACAGCCGGAATCCATAAAATTACTCAAGAAATAAACGAGGGCCCGATTATGATAGGCTACCGCATAATCCGGATTCAATTGAATAGCTTTTGAATAGTCTTCAATGGCTTCATTGTAATAGCCGAAAATGAAATTCAGGTTACCCCTGTTTTTGTATAATTCTGCATTCGCTTCAGAATTATCAATTACGAAATTTAGATCTGCGAGCGCTCCAAAAAAGTCACCTTTAAGTTTTTTAGCTAATCCGCGATTGATAAAGGCTTCCAAAAACATTGCTCCACCCTTTTCAATTACGGAAGTATAATCTTTGATTGCTTCATCTGTTTGGCCAAGTGCTTTGCTGACTAAGGCTCTGTCAAAAAGCGCTTTCGTGAGATCATCTTGCAATTCAATGGCTTTGTCCAGATAGTATTTTGCTGTATAACTATGACCTCTTTGTCTTTCAGCACGACCAAGATTATACCAGGCAATGGCATAATCAGGTGCTAATTCAACTGCCTTTTCAAATGCCAATATAGCCTCTTTAAGGTTGCCAGATTTCAATTGTACTACACCCAAAAGGTCATGACCTATAGCTGAATTGGGGTATATTTCCAGCAAAGCCTGGCAATTAGAACTGGCCTTAGTCAATTCACCCTCATCTAATAAAACAACTATGTTCTCTACAAGATTGAGCTTAGGCTCCTCAATTCGCTCCTGAATCCACAATCTATCAATCATTTCGTAATAGTATCCAATACGTTGATCGGTCTCTAATTTTTCCAGTGACTCTTCAGGTTCATAGGCAATAACTTTGGCAATACCGTCAGACCCATTGACACCATATAGATCAAGAGCATAAGGATTCAGCCGCTTAGCTAACTCAAAGTCTGCTTTTGCATTGGCTACCATGCCATAACGTTGGCGAAAAATAGCTCTACGGATTAGTAGATCGGCGGATTGGGGAAAAAGTGAAATAGCATTATCGTAAGCCATTTCAGCACCTTCGAAGTCCATTTGTCTTTGTCTTATTTCTGCCTCTCTGATGTGGAAAAGATCATCTGTTCGATGATTTACTGACAGATCCCGAGGTAAATCAATAGGTTGACCAATGATCACTCCCTGACCATAACTATTGCTGTATACAAAGATCCCAACGAGTACAAATGAAAACCATAGTGTTGTCCTGGAAAGCATATTTTCTTTTATTTCGTGAGTAATGAACCTGTGATTATTTCCACGTCAAAAGAACAATACAATCGGGTAAATGTTCGTATTACCTATGTTAATATTAGTAATACTAATATTAATCGTATATTTGTGTCAACAAAATGATCGTTGCCTGTGTTCCGATGTCATAATCGTGGTGAATGATCTTCCCAAAGGGTATTGAAGTATTACTGAGAAGAAAATGCCCGGAGTTGTATGGCTCACACATTCAAATAGGCAACATACCTCAGCGAATGTGTCCTCACAGTTTGGCAAGCTGAATGCATCATTGATTGAGAACAACGAAACCGAACAGACACATGTAGATCAAATCCAAAATTTATAGCATTATGAAAACCTTTGCCGTACAAATTAAAATCAATCCTAATCTCCATCTAAGAGATCCTCAGAGTACTGAATTGGGACGAAGAATTATTGAATATAGCGTCAAACTAATTGATGAATATGGATTAGAGGGTTTTACATTTAAGAAACTATCAAAGGCTATTGACTCTAATGAACCATCGATTTATCGCTACTTTGAAAATAAGCATCAACTCTTTGTCTATCTATTAAACTGGTACTGGGAGTGGCTAATCATCAGAATAGACATCAATACGCTGAATGTCCAAAATCCACTGGAAAGGCTAAAGATAGCGTTGAATATTATTGTGGATTCGGCCAACCGAAATACAGAAATTGAATTTGTTGATGAGGATATACTGCACAAAATTGTAGTAAGAGAGGGTGCAAAAGGATATCATCACAAAGGAGTCGACGAATACAATCAGGAAGGATTTTACTTAGCTTACAAGCAACTATGTGAATCTATAGCGGACATATTATTAGAGATTAATCCTGAATTTCCTTATCCACGTGCGCTGGCATCGACTTTGATTGAATCCGCTAATAACAATCTTTATTTCGCAAGACATCTGCCGAGATTGACTGATTTAAATGCCAAAGATGGAGATCTGTCTGAGCAGGTAAAAGAGATGATTATATTCTTCACCATGGGATTAATCCAAGGCACTCCATTAAAGAGTAATAAAGAAGTTATTAATAATTAAAATTATAAATTCGAAAACATACAACAACGTCGGAAAAGAAATTATTTATTCTTTTATGCCAAAGACATGCACACCGGACAAAGCACAAACATAGAAAAAGCCATAAAAGATCAGATGATGATATATCTTGATGGCAAAGGTATTCTGGTTGAATCAGTTCTACTGAAAAGTATTCAACTACCGAGAAGTCTGGCGAATGCTATAGAAGAAAAACTAGAGGCAAAACAGCAGGCTCAGCGTATGGAATTTGTTCTGCAGCAAGCAAAACGTGAAGCTGAGCAAAAGAGAATAGAAGCTGAAGGAATTCGCGATGCTCAAAGCATCATTTCTGAAGGTCTCAATCCGGAAATATTGCAATTCAAATCGATTGAAGCTTTTATGCAATTGGCTAAATCACCAAATGCAAAAATTATTGTAACCGATGGTGATATGCCGATGATGATTGATAATTGTACAGAATCAAATAACTCTGTAAATACCAGAAGTCCAAGAAAAATTAACTAATCCGATTGTTGTATTATATTATTTTTCCAAAGAGGTGGATAGCTCCACCTCTTTTGTATTTATACTGCTTATTGTGAAGATAATTGAAATACGGTTTTATTAATCTTATGAGTCTGGAATAAATCATGCCGACTATACTTTGGAAATGTTCAAAGGAAAATAATTTATCGTAGACGATAAAGTCTCATGAATAAATGCCGCGTTGACTTCGTCTTGTCCGGCGATAAAGGCCTTAGTTGACGGCTGTCCTCTCAGCCTACAGCGACTCCAATCAGTCCACAACTGAGACTAACTTGAACGCCTTGTCGAAAGTCAGCAATTAAGCAGCGATCAACAAAAGCAAGATCAGCTTGCTTATTATAAAGGCATTGAATACCTTTGCGATCGCTTTGGAAGAAAAGCATATTTTGATAAGAAACGAACCTTTTAGGTGAGGTGGGTGAGTGGCTGATCCGCCTTAGGCGGATGCTCAACTGGCTACTCAAGAAAATATCTGATGAAGAACGCTTCATCATTTCAACAAACAACCACGGTGAGGTGGGTGAGTGGCTGAAACCACCAGTTTGCTAAACTGGCGTACGGGTAACCGTACCGGGGGTTCGAATCCCCCTCTCACCGCATAAATAATATTCGGGGCGTGGCGCAGTCCGGTTAGCGCACCTGCTTTGGGAGCAGGGGGCCGCAGGTTCGAATCCTGCCGCCCCGACAGAAAGGCGAGTCAACTCTGACTCGCCTTTTCTATTTTATGGTATATGATCTTCTCTACTTCTAATTTCATTCCTCCTTGCTCTCTCAAATTCATACATACCTGCTTCAGGACCATGGTCTTCTTTCAGTTCATCCCTTCTTAAACCCCTCTTTGACAATAATCCATTCTATATTTACTAAGTTGTCCTATCAAAATGGAGAAAGATGAAGAAAAAAATCACTCGTCGAGATTTCATTAATGGTACAAAGGTGGACATCGGTGCATCTTTATTGTCTCCATGGATAACAGCTTGCGGTGTATCAGATCCATATCCCTTTGGCCTTGACTATAGGTTACAGCGGAACTGAATCCATTGATACGCCATCTTCCTACCCAAAAGAGCCGCTTGATATACTTAAAGAGTTGGGCATTGATCTTGACAAATTCCATGACGCATTTCAACAGAATCTCTATTCTTCCAGAGGTATGGGTTTATCTATTGTCTTTAATGAAAGCAATTTTGGTGAAACCAAACATGTTACCGGCTATGGCGAAAAAACATGAAAAGATTTCGCTGCAGAAGCTCCCTTCACTGACAAAGCCAGGGCTGATTTTATTCGTGTTCATACCGCCAAGGTCGATTATCTGGAAGGAACTCCGATTGAGGAGAAGTTAAAATACTTAGCAAAACAGGTTATTCCAGCTTCCTTCGTGACTACGCAAAAGTAGATGAACAGGTCATAAACATTTATCAGAATTGGGGCATGAGTTTCTGGTGTGTAGAGATGGAAGAAGTACCGATCACAGAAGTACAATATAATGATGGAGGTATACCTGGTGTTGACCAAACACTCCCTCTAAAGGAAGGCCGGGGTGTTGATCCATATATCTTCCATTTCCCCGATGGCAATGCCTCCATTGCCCGTCTTCTTGTAACTGCTCGTGCAGATTATTCAAAACTTGATCGTGAAGGCCAAAGGATCAATATTCATCTGAACAGAACGGTAGTCCATGTTGTGAATACAAAAGACGGCGCTCATGCGGATATCACCTACGTACGAAAAGGCAAAACGCATAAGGTAAGAGGAAAGAAATGTATCATGGCCTCCTACAACAGTGCTATTCCATATCTCTGTCCGGAAATGCCTGAAAAACAAAAAGCAGGTCTTGCTTTCAATGTGAAGATACCGCTGGTCTATACCAAGGTTTTAATTAACAATTGGAAAGCCTTTGATAAATTAAAAACCAGCTTTGTTCTTTTCACAGGAGGTTTTTACAAACAAGCTGAGCTGGCTTACCTGGTTTCTTTAGGTGATTATAAACGATCACAAGTGCCGGATGAACCCATGATCGTCCATATGTGTCCTGTTCCGCTTTTTAGAATTCTCACTGGAGCGGATCAGTGGCGAGCAGCTAGAACCAAGATGCTAACGACGACATTTGAAGAATTTGAGC
>JAHHJQ010000236.1 GCA_018680005.1 Bacteroidia bacterium
GCAATACCCACACCGATAACAGCATTTGCAGTATTAAGGATTTGTATCAGGTCACCTTTTTTGAAATCTCCTTTGACTTCGATAACCCCTATAGGGAGAAGACTAGCGACACAATCATTTGATCTAAGGGCCAGTTCCGCTCCCTGGTTGATTTTTACTTGTCCATTTATCGAACCTTCGCTATGCGCCATCCATTTCTTAATCGAAGAATGTTCTTTATCGCCTTTAAATGCTGTATATGTTCCTAGTCCTTTAGTGATTTTGTGAATGATATCAGGCTTCTTTCCATTGGCAATGTAGGTATTGATCCCCAACTTGGCCACTTTCTGACATATTCTTACTTTGGTAAGCATTCCCCCTCTTCCAAAAGACGATCTACCTGCGTTGATTTCGCTATAAACGGATTTGTCTCTAGGATCAATAGCTGGAATTACGGAGCCCAAGCCTTGATCTGCAAGGACACCATCGACATTGGTAAGGATAATCATGGCGGAGGCATTAATGAGGGAGGAAACCCAACCGGCCAGTTCATCATTATCCGTAAACATTAATTCCGAAATTGAAATGACATCATTCTCATTGATAATGGGGATCACATTATCCCTGAGGAGGGCCAAAAGACACCGTTTCATATTGATGTAATGAACCCGGTCCCTGAAATCTTCTTTTGTAGCAAGAACCTGGGCACAAAGAATGCCTTTCTCTGCAAATGCCTTATTGTACTTTGTCATCAACTCTATCTGACCAATGCTGGAGTAGACCTGACGCCTGGTGACTTTGTTTATTTTTTCCGGTAATTCTACCAAAGATTTTCCGGCACCTACCGCGCCTGAAGAAACCAATATGACCTCCTTGCCATCACTTTTTAACCTAGTAATCTGATCCACAATGCTATTGATGATCGTATCATCAATATTGCCATCTGGTGCCGTGAGCACGTTGGTTCCAAGCTTGATGACGATTCGATGCCAATTCATTAGTTACCATTGTAAATGAATATGAAAGATACGTTTCAACTTATTGTGAAGCGAGTGCTGATGCACACGAATTAATGAAATACCAAATGTATTATATGAAACCTAAATTCTAGTTGCTCATATCCCGAAGTCTATTTTCATCCACTATGTCAATCACACTATTTTCTATGGTGATCAATCCTTCGTTCTTGAAATCTTTCAATGTTCGCACCAATGTTTCCTTTGCTGTACCGGCTAGTGCAGCCAGATCGTCCCGGGATACCCTAAGGTCGGCGTGTACATCTTCTCCAGCATATCTCAGTAGAGCGTTGGCCACTTTTTTTCGAACTGAACTATATGCTAATTCCAGAAGCTGATTCTGACATTCTTTAGCGTTTTGTATGATTTCGGTAACAAAGTAATTGGACAAATCCTGGTCATTATGAATCATTAAGGTAAAATCCTGCGAAGGAATCAGTCTAATCTCGCAATCTCCTAATGCAATTGCATTTTCTTCATAGAATTTGTCGTCCAAAATCGCATGATATCCAAAACTCTCACCTGGACGAATGATTTTGGTGATGATCTCTTTACCATACTCGTTAGACTTGCAGAGCTTAACCATTCCGGTGACGACCACATACAACCAGTGAGGTTTGCTTCCAGATTTATAGATAAATTCTTTGGAGTTGTAAAGACGTGTTTCGTATTGCCCAGTTTTTTGCTCAAATATCCTATTGATCGATTCTTTTGATTTGATCATGGTGCTTTTTGGACGTAGAATAGATTCCGTTTTATCCAGTCGCACGCGAATGGTTTCTAACAGCTCGGTATCGTCATAAGGTTTAGGGATGTAGTCATCAGCACCAAGTGTCATTCCTTTGCGAAAGTCCTGTTTTTCACCCTTGGCCGTGAGGAAGATAAAGGGTATCCGGCTAGTGATCTCCCTTTCTCGTAAAATCTTCAGGACTCCATAGCCATCGACTACTGGCATCATGACATCACAAAGAATCAAGTCAGGTTGAAGGGTGGTTGCTTTCTCAATCCCTTCTTTACCATCTTCAGCACCATGAACTTCGTAATCTGCAAGTTCCAGAAGCTCGCATAAATTGTCGCGAATCTCATGATTATCTTCAATGACAAGTAATTTTTTCATCTGTATTGATTATGAATGTGCGGTAATAAGTGCTAATTTCTAGGCTTAGCGATGGTGTGCATATGATATATGTCATGTCATTACATGATCAAGATCAATGAGTTATCTTAAGTGGAAATCGATTTTTATAAAGTAAACCCATATCCTTCACTTTCAATACATGCTGATGGTACAATTAAAGATTTACGGTCGTGAAGATTCCAGTTTTGGGTATCTCCAACAGATGATTCAGCGTTTTGCACAGAAGGCAAATTTGGGTGTTCATATTGAGGTGTATAATGATGTGAGGGAAATTGCCATGAAGAATCCCGAGGGGATTCCATTTATAGAAATCGATGGCCAGGAGACCATTCAACTTAAGACTGGTCAGACTGCCTCAGAATTGTATAGTGAAGTGAGACGAAAATTGTTGAACATAGCAGGATACGGGACGCTTCAAAATATAGTCGTACCGATTGACTTTTCTCCCGCATCCATTAATGCCCTTCAATATGCTCTGGATCTCTACCATGGCAAAGAGGCCGTCATCCATGTCATTCACTGTTTCCAGGAATTGGTCAATGATGTGAATGGTGTGCCGTATATGGATCAATATCAGATTGACAATCTGAATAATCGTATGGAGGAGCTGATTGCCCGATATGCGAATGATTCGAGAAATGAAGGATTGGTCATTCATGGTGAAGTAATTATAGGTTCCCCATTAGCGAATATTCAAAGAGTCGCCAAAGAACATGACAATACGGTCATGTTTATGGGAAGTAGTGGAACTACAGGTGTATACAAAATACTGATCGGCTCAATGACCCGGGCCATGTTGAAGAAAGCAGTCAAGCCTTTATTTATAATTCCACCAGATGAAAAGTATATGCCATGGCACGCAGTAGCCTGGACGGTAGATCGTTACAAAGATGATCGCAAGGTATTTGGATCCCTGAAAGACATCATCAGCGAATTTAATCCCACACTACATTTGTTACATGCAAAAACCAACGATTCGGATGATTTCGAGTTTGAGATCTTAAATGATGTTCACGAATCCTTTGCTCAAAATCTTGTGAAACCACATTTGCTGGTAGGCAAGAATGTAGCAGAGAGTATCGAATCTTATGTATCATCTCATGATATTCAGTTGCTGGTGATGTCTCACTATGAAAGAGGATTATTTGATTCACTTTTCCATCACAGTGTATCCAAGGAAGTAGCTTCTCATCTGGAAAAACCAATGCTCATCATCAATCCTAAAGGTTGCAAATGCCCGGATGGTGATTTGTGTCCCGGATGCCACGAGAAGAAGGAAAAGAAAGAAATGAATATGGAAGACTAATTATGGACTATGGACCATCTACAAAACCTGATAACTGTGGTCTCACAACTGATCCCTACTATCTGATTACTCAATCATTTACCCTTTGAATATTTGACATTAGTCATTAATATCCCAGCAGAGATATTTCAATTGTAAGTATTCATCTATACCATATTTGGATCCTTCTCTTCCAAATCCACTCTCCTTGATACCACCAAAAGGTGCGACAGGCGTCGAGATCATGCCTGTATTGATGCCGACCATGCCGTATTCGAGGGCTTCTGCTACGTGCCATATACGTGCATGATCGCAGCCATAGAAATAGGCTGCCAATCCATAAGGAGTGTCATTGGCCATTTGGATGACTTCTTCTTCGTTATAGAATTTGAACAATGGCGCCACAGGTCCAAAGATCTCCTCTGTAAATACTTTCATTCGAGTATTGACATTAGACAAAACCGTGGGTTGATAGAACAAAGTCTTTGTATCTGATCCCAGCCGTTGCCCACCGGTCGAAATGGTTGCACCTTTCTGTATGGCATCTCTGACTACATCTTCTACAAACTGGATCGCCTTCTCCTCCACCAAGGGACCTATGGTCACGCCTTCGGCCAATCCACTCCCCATTTTTTGTTGACGTACTGCTTGAGTAAATGATTTTTCAAATTGATCGTAGATAGCAGCCTGAACGAATATGCGATTGGCGCAGACACAAGTCTGACCAGCGTTACGGTATTTGGCGGCTATAGCCCCCTTAACCGCAGCCTTGACGTCGGCGTCGTCAAAAACGATAAATGGTGCATTGCCCCCAAGTTCAAGTGAGACTTTCTTCACCGTATCCGCACATTGTCTGAGTAGAATCTTTCCCACTTCAGTGGACCCTGTGAAGGATAATTTTTTAACAATCGGATTTGTGCACAGCTCTTTACCCACTTCGGAGGGATTACTGGTGTTGACGATATTAAATACACCGGGTGGAAACCCAGCTTCTTCTGCCAATACGGCCAAGGCATTCGCTGACAAAGGTGTCAGTTCTGCCGGCTTGATAACCACAGTGCATCCTGCAGCTAAAGCTGGTGCCACTTTTCTAGTGATCATAGCATTAGGGAAATTCCAAGGCGTAATTGCTGCTACGACTCCTACAGGTTGTTTGATGACAACAATACGTTTGTCTCTTTGATGACCAGGAATGGTATCTCCATATATTCTTCGGGCTTCTTCTGCAAACCATTCTACGAAGGAGGCTCCATAACGAATTTCTCCTTTTGCTTCCTCGAGTGGTTTACCCTGTTCGATAGTCAGTATGGTGGCCAGGTCGTTGATATGTTGCATCTGCAATTCGTACCATCGTCTCAGTATCTGTCCTCTTTCAGTTCCAGTTAACTGTCGCCATGATTCGAATGCTGATTGTCCTGCTGCAATAGCGTTTTTGGTTTCTGCAATACCGCAATTCGTTACTTCCGCGATATGTTCGCCATTAAAGGGATTCGAAACAGGGAAAGTAGATTGACTATGCGCGTCAATGAACTGACCGTTAATATAGGATTGGTATTGGAGGAGTTTGGGGTATTGGAGTTCCATGATAAGCTTCAAATACCCAAGAATATTCAAAAAGTATCATAATCCGCATGGGTGAACTGAATTTCTTTTGGGTCTAAGCCAGGATCAATGATGTAGAATCCGATTGGGAGGCTTTCTTCAAATTCCAATACATCATTGAGATAGTCAAAAAGCCAATGATTCTTGCTGACTGTAAATAGAACTTTCTTACTACCGACTATTTTCGCCAGTTTTCTAACAGCTGCGAGAAAGAATTTGGTTTTTGATTTTTCAAAATGTGCGACATCACCGATGATCAAATGCGTACGTGCTTTGATTAGCATTTTAAAACCATTGTATTGGATGAATGCTGTATTCTCCCTGTTCAATTTATAGTCAAAGAAGTTTTCATCCTTCTTGATTTGTCCCCGGGCAGTGGCGGATTGAAATCCTTCTAAATTTTCAAATTTGTGATTGATTCTGTAAGGTCGAATGATCTTACTAAAATACCAGGTGTATATGGATTTCAGAAAACCAAATCTCTGGGCAAGCTGACACAGTGGGATTGCATTAGTTTTGATTGTGAACTTTTGCATCCTTCCGGTGAATACCCAGTCCAATTTGCGTTCAAATCCTGGATAGGAATTCTCGTTAGGAAAGCCAAAAACCATTTGTATTCCCGATTGCTTACAGAGTTCATATGTTTCTTTCGCTAATCTTGTAAATAGTCCTTTTTTGCGATGATTAGGAGCTGTCATTGTATCCCCGGATTGGGCGATCATATAGTCTTTGCCAGCATATTGCAGGGTCATGGGAAATACACCATAATAGGCTGCAGGTGCGGATGTCCCATTTTTTGCAATAATCCCGATGTTCTTCAAGCCAAATCCTTCTGTTGCATATTTTTCCTTGATTGCATCTACAGAACGATTTATTCCAAAAGATTCCTTTAAGAGCTGTTGGATATCAGGATACGAATTATCGTCGATTTTGCGGGAGGTATACATGATGTTATATTCTTATTCCTTTTTTTCTAAACGCTAGATTTAGCATGATCATATTCGAATCAAAAGTCGTCGTCGTAGACAAACCATGTCGATTCAATATTCTTGGATCATTATTATCGTTTGGTGTTTTGTAGTCCACGGCCAATTGATATTTGTATCCTACTTTTTCGGCTAGCTCTTTTACCTCCCTGGAATAACTTCCATCGGGATAAGCGATCATATTAATTTCCTGACCAATAGTTGTTTCGAGTAAATTTTTGGAACGTTCCAATTCGATTTTGGCGTGCTCAAGTTTGATGTTGCCAAGATTGTAGTGATGATATCCATGAGATCCGATTTGGATATGTTTAGAACGCGACAATTCGATGAGCTCTTCCTTTGAAAGTAGTTTCCAAATTTCCTCTGGTAACGACTTGATTAGCTTTTCTAACCCAAAAGTCTTATTCAAAATGGATAGGATATGCTCACGTTCATCAAAGTCGAGGGATTTGATATAGTTCTCCAGCGTTATCTGATGATCGTTGTCATACTGATTAACAAATCGAAAGGGACCCAGGGCGATGCTGCTATTGGGGTGGAAGAAATGTAGTGCACGTGTGAAAGCACTCCACACCCAAGAGGTTTCATTCTTTTCTGCACATGAACCAAGTACGAAAACTGTGGCTGGCACATCATACTTTTCTAAAAGGGGTAACGCCGAATACAGATTGTTTTTGAAACCATCATCAAATGATATGGTAATAGATTTTCTATTGGGTTTTATTGTATTTCTAATCTGATGAAAAGTTTCAGGAATACTCAGGACATTGAAATGTTTTTTGAAATATTGGAGTTGAGCTTCAAACTGTTCTTTAGTAATGTGTCTTGGAGAAAAGTACTGGCTGTCATTTTGGACAACCCCATGATACATGACATTCAATACACAATCATCTGCAGTATTTCGAATCAGACGATCAAATCTCAATCCCATCATCGACGGAAAAATGACTTTTCGGGCCAGCTGTTTTACAAATGTCATAGGTGTCAGGTGGACTGCACGTTTCCCATATACTTTTCTTATCGGAGTAGGGGAACAACATGCAGGGTTTTGACACTAGTCTACGAACGGTAGGTGTTATGGTTGCTTCGGAGGATTATCCCTCAAGGATCTCGTTGCATTTCCAGAGGAGGTTGACACCCAGGAGTGGGGCTTCATCTCCCGTTCCTGAAGTGTTTGACAAAACAGCTACAACAATCTTTTTTGTTGGATTGATCAATAGTAGTGTATTTGCTCCAGTCTGTCCACCATCATGCCCGATGACTTCTCCAAAGTCTGGAGCATTTCCATAGAGCACCCAGCCCAGTCCATAAGGATTACCTTCGTCATGTACAAATGAAACTGCTGTCATTTCTTTAAAGAACGCTGGTCCAAGTAGCGTTTGATTGAGAACCGCATTCCCAAATTTGAGCAGATCTTCTAAAGTAGAAT
>JAHHJQ010000239.1 GCA_018680005.1 Bacteroidia bacterium
TTCTTGACCAATGGCTTGATGCTGATGCAGTCAATATCTTAAATGGAAAATTTGATGGACTCGGGATTATTTAATTTATTTTCTTTTAGTTGGCTTCGGTTTTAGTCTTTTCGCATATTCGTAAGATTGCTTTATCAATTCTGACAAGCAATTCCTATCGTCAATAATTTTTTGAGGCAAGAGCACATAATCTCTCATAACACTCCCATATTGTATAGAAGGCTGCCCGCCATGATTCTCCAATAAATCCTGTTGGACATCTTTGGGCAGACGAAGGCTAAGTTTACCTTGTTTGTCTAAAAAAGTGAACATGTTTCCGTTCAGTGAAGTATAGGGATTCGCCTTTCCTTTCCGCTGCAAATCAGGGATTTCCGCAACCAGAGATTCATATAATTCAAGCATTTCTAAATGAGGATAATCCGGTTTCTTTGCCATTTTTTTAATTATTCAATCCATAAGTGTTTTTAGCATCATCAATCTGATCCGCTTCTGTAGTTTCCGGAAAAAGAAGATATCTGGGAGCTATTATTTCCTTAATTGAAGATATTTCAATTTTAATAATTGATGCAATTGGAAAGTCCTCTCCAGCAATCTTGAATAATGGTGGAAATAATAATTGAAACTCCGGGTGATCTTTTTCAATAATATTTGCCAACCCTTTAAGCTGAAATCCTTTTTGAACAAATATTTCTATAAATGAAACGCAAACGTTTCTATTCTCTCTGATATTTCGAATAGACCCAGGTGATGCAATATTGGCGATCAGCAGATGTTCGTCGCCCCAGTAAGTGAACACTTCCTTAGGTGACACATTTGGAATATGATCTAAAGAAGCCGTAGCTAACCAGCAAAGCACACTTTTAGAAATATAGGATTTGATATCTGATGTGAGCATTATTTTCGCTTCTTTTTGTGGGTAATGAGGTCATAGGAGTACTGCCCCCAATCTAACAACTCTTGATTTATATCCGATATTTCATCAATAGATACGACATAGACCCACCTCTTTTTTGAAGTTTGTAGCCATTTTTTCACGATTGGCGCATCCAAATAATAATCGAGGAAAAATTCTATATCAATCCACTTCGTTTTCAATTTAACTGCCAGGAAGGTAGAAACGGATTTATAAAATATCACATCAGGTGGGACTACTTCTCGACGATATGCATCAAAATCAAATTGTCCATGCAAATACTCGTATAGTTCACAAATGAGATCGCTTCTTTTTGCCAATAAACTGTCTAACGAAATCTGATGACAGCCATGCGATTGATTGGCATTTTTGAATTGACGATTACATTTAGAACAAGTCCACATTAGAGATCTTCAAAAAAAGTTATCCGATTGCCACTTGGGTCAAACAAACCAAATTCATCCGTATGCCAGGCAGTCTTTCTTCTCATACGGTCCGCGGGTATCACTTCCTTAGCAACATATTCTTCAAATAATGGATCGATGTTCTTTACCTGGATTCTAACATCTGTAGAGGTCATGTCTTTGGGATACTGGTACTGCAGATGAACAAAGAGATTTTGTCTGCCGAGAACAGCATAGTCGATGTCACCTTCCTGGTACACAGAACTATCATAAACATTCTTGAATCCAAGTTTGGACTCGTACCATTCGATATCATTGGAGACATTGGACGAAGCCATTACAGGGCTTAAATGCAAAAATTTGGTCTTTAGTAGTTCACTCATGTTTTCAATTGATCTTTTCAAATTTCAAATTCTGAACCCGGCCTGCATCCAGAATAAAACCAGCGATATCACCATCATTATCTCTTACAAATCTGATCTCGACTATCCTTCTAAATCTATCCTTAGCAGTTGATCTTAATTTAATGGGATTATTGTATTTAACCTTAATTTGAAGAGTATCATTTTCGATCTCAAAGTGGTATCTGGTATTTAATTCATTTGAATAATACGTCCCTGTATATTGACCAAGATCGGAAACAATAAATGCCTCTGCTACCGATCCTGTAGATACAACATTCTGATTATTTTCTTTTTCCACAGGTCCAAGATCATCTTTGAGAAAAATATCAACAACCTCCATTGCTTTTGCGGAAGTTTGAAAACCCATAATGTTGCTCAATATCGCTACGGTTAGATTTTGGTCGGGAAATCTGGTCATTACTGCACGATATCCGGCCAGAGATCCTGAGTGGCCTATC
>JAHHJQ010000244.1 GCA_018680005.1 Bacteroidia bacterium
AGTTGGAATTTCTCAAAAATACGGAGGCCTCAGAAATAGAGACAACATTAATTATGATTCCAAATATGCTTCAGGATTTTCAAAAGTATTTACATCTAATTGATTTGGCTGAAATGCTACTGAAAGAGCAGCAACTTGAAGGTGTATATCAGATCGCTTCCTTTCACCCAAAATATCAATTTGCAGATGTCAATCCGCAGGATATCACCAACTATACCAATAGAACGCCTTACCCTACGATCCATCTGCTGAGAGAAAAGAGCATAGAAACTGCCATTCGATCATATGGAGATACACACACAATTCCTATTAGAAATAAGAAACTTTTAAAATCTATGGATGAATCCGTCGTGAAAAAACTAAGTTCGGGTAAATCTATTGACTGATATGACACTGAAACTCATACTCCTTTATTTCATGGGCATCTTTTATATCTATGCCGGATACAGTCATTTTCGAATTCCAAAGTTCTTTTTGAAAATTACACCTCAATGGGTTCCATTTCCTGAAAAAGTCAATATAGCCGTAGGAATAGTTGAAATTCTACTTGGAGTTCTAGTAATGTTCGAACCAACCAGGATCTATGCAGCATGGGGTATTATTGTATTGCTCATCCTCGTCTTTCCTGCCAATATTTATCATCTAACATCGGGAGGAGCCGGTACAAAAGTCCCTATCAAATTCTTATGGATCAGGCTTCCTATTCAAGCTATCCTGATATTATGGGCCTGGTGGTATACTAATTAAATGGGTGCATTTAGTTTCTAGATGCTTTATTGATCAAGGTCCCGGGATTCATGATCCAATTAGGATCTATACTGGTCTTTGCACCATATAACATTTTATAAAAAGGTTGTGAAATTTGCTGTGTATAGTAAGGTTCATGATCCTTTCCTACAGCATGGTGATGGGTAATAGTACCACCATTATCAATTATCGTTTGAGAAACAATGCTCTTGATTTTATCCCATTGGTTAATTTCTTCTCCTTGTCTTCCTTTTGCAAATATTGAATAATAGGGTGCTGGTCCATCCGGGTACAAATGTGTAAACCTACACGTGATAAATCCAGCCCCACACTGTTCCTGAATTGCCCTATTTGCAGCGGATTCTATGGCTCTATGAAATTTTGCAAATTGATCCCAGGGTATTGCAGTTTCAAACGTCTCCACGATTAATCCATATTTCATCAATTCGTCCCTCAAATATGGTGCTTGCAAGAATGAACGCTTCCACCGATCAGCAGATCCGGATCTACCAGTTTTTACCTTATCATATTTTCCACCATGACCTGTACAAATTTCTAGCGCTCGTGACATTTTGCGATCCACCGTGTGATCATGTGATTCAAATCCAACTATGAGTACAGTATCCTGTCCATTGCCCAAACCGTTTGTAAATGCTTCCATTGGACTTATTAATCTTGCATTAGAGGGAAACAGCCCCGACTGGGATAGTTCTCTTGATGCCTCTACACCATCATCCCAGGATGCGAATCTTACGGATTGAGTGGTCTTGTATATTGGAATATCCTGCAATCGCATAGTTGCTTCGGTAATAATCCCCAGCGTTCCCTCTGAACCGGCTATGAATCTTTCTTCACTTGGACCAGCTCCTGATCCCGGCAATTTTCTAGTATCCATAATTCCAGAAGGAGTTACCACACGCACCGACTGTACAAATTCTTCAATATGCGTAAATAATGTGGCGAAATGACCTCCTGATCTTGTAGCTATCCATCCTCCTAATGTTGAAAATTCAAAACTTTGGGGAAAGTGCCTCAACGTAAGACCGTGAGGTTTGAGGTTTGATTCGAGTGATGGTCCATAGATTCCTGCCTGTATCCGCGCTGTTCGAGATATCCTATCAATTGACAATACCTGATCAAAGTGTCTCATATCAACAGTGATCACTCCAAAACTTTCTGCTTTAGGTTCAACACCACCTACAACACTACTGCCACCACCAAAGGGAATCATATCAATTCCTTCAAATGCACAAAACTCCATGAGTTCAAGTATATTACTTTCAGTTTTCGGAAAGGCCACATAGTCTGGTGGGTTGTCAAATTTGCCATAGAGTCCTCTCCAAATATCACGATAGGACTTTCCAAAGGAATGGCTGGCTCTTTCAAAGACATCATCAGAAAGAAAAGTCTTCAAATGATCTGGAATCACAAAACGAGGTGGTCTTAAAGAGATTTCATCCAATGTTGGGATGGGTAACGGCTGCAAATCCTTCATTCCAAAGGCCAGATGCATCATTTGTTTCATCTGCTCAATGCTCGACTGATCTATCTGATAGTCCGTATATCCCCAACCCCAAAATTTTCGATTTTTCATCAGCATAAAATTTCTATATAGACTAGGATTGTTTGATTCTCTTGAATACCAAGAACAAAAGAAACCCAATAGGTCCAAGCATAAAACAGCCCAAAAGACAAACACCCATAAGGATCGAATTAATCCCTATGGATTTATTCTGATTCATACACCACATGCCAACCAACAGATCAAATACTAAATAATGTACCCAACCGGCAAGAACAGCTTGTTCATCTTTGAACAGATTCATGACAGATTCCAAACTACTAAAGTCCATTTCGGATCCTCCGGAAACGGCAATTGTTATATAGACCGCATAGATCAAAGCCAATATTATTGGAACCAATTTAAAATCAACCAACCAGGTTGTCCATTTCCAATTAGGAAGGAATATCATCAGAACCCACATAGGCATCACTAGAATATTGGCAATCGAGAAGACGGTTTCGGTGCTCATCAGAAAGTATTTAGTTTCCTGAATTTACACTTCTATCCATCTCTTATTGCCTATGTTGGAAAAAAAACCAGTTGTAAAAAGTGGAGTCGGCATAGGTCGCTGTCCAGCTATCATGATTGGCTTCCGGATATATGGTATATTGAGGTTGACCACCTAGTTCTTTTATTGCTTCTATAACCTTAGTGCTTTCTTCGAGGGGCACCACCTCATCCTTAGCACCGTGGAAGGCCCATATGGGAATATCCTTTAATGGCTCCACATTGCCGGATTCCAGTCCTCCGCAAATCGGGGCAATGGCAGCAAATTTATCAGGAAACTGTCTTGCCCATTCCCAAGTTCCATATCCACCCATGCTCAAACCCGTGAGGTAAATTCTCTTTTTATCAATAGTATGCGAGGAAAGAAATTCATCCAAAGTGGCTTCTAATCTGGGAATTTGCCACCATACATTTTCTGGGCATTGAGGAGACAAAATGAGACATGGAAAATCTTTGCCTTCAGCTACTAATTTGGGAGGACCATGCACACTTACTTTGCTCAAATCTTCTCCTCTTTCACCTGCTCCATGTAAAAATATCATTAACGAAATATCTTGTGTTCCATCATAACCTTGGGGTTCATAGGAAATGTATGGATACGGATCGTTTGGGGTGCAGGACACAAACAAAAGGGTCAATATAATACATGTTGTAATCCGCATTCAAAAATCGAATAGGTGTAAAACACACGAAGCTGAAGTGAATTAGAACTATGGTGTTATCACACCTCGTATATTCCAGTTAATACTTTCACCTGGTGCGAAGTCCAGAAAAGTTTGCCAGGTATTATCATTTTGTGTGTACATCCGATCACCATTCGCGTTACGTGGACCGGCATCACATCCTATGGTTTGCTCAGAGGCATTGGTGGTGAATCTAATTGAAATCCAAAGTTCACTATTACCCAGAATAATCGGTGTATCTAATTCATAAATATTCCAGCTGTCTCTGCCGACACCGGATAATAGGGCCTCGTGGATTATAGGGCCTGGAATATCTGCATTTGCTCCTGGACCATATATTACAACTTCTAGAGACAAAGGAACCTCGTATACCAGGAACTCAATACTCGATAATGCCTGACCATCATAAAGTCTTGTAATACTTGCCGGAAATCTGGCGGCAAGCTCGTAGGTGCCTGCAGGTAGAATTGGACTAGATGCATTGTCGCCATCATATTGTAGATAGTTGATGCTATCCTCGTCCTTATCACAAGCGCATAAAATCAGGGCGAAAAACAATAAAAATGTAAGTGTCTTTTTCATATCAAGGTTTCTAAGATTAGTCTATAGTATAAGAATAATATCTTTTGCAATTTCAATCCAATTTACACAGCGTATTTAAGAAAGGATTATAAAGCAGATTCAATTCTTAACGGAACAGTAACGGAATGTACATTACATCGATAACGCTCAATCATTTATCGAAATACCTGTCTATTATGACAAATAAATGACAATTTTACTTTTTGAGTAAACAATTCTGTCACCAATCAATTTAACCTCACGTATTAACACAAGGTATTTATTACATACCCACGACAAACTATCATTTAATGAAGTCAATATTTACGTTCAATATTCTTTTCTTTTTGCTGATCTTTCCTGTTTTTGGACAATTTGGAGGCCAGAGGGGTCCTTCTATCGTAGGGAAAATTACAGGTAACGTCATAGACGCCTCTTCAGGTGATCCCGTAGAATTCGCAACTGTTGTTTTGCAAGTTGCAGATTTTGAAAAAGACGTGGATGGTGCCATCTCAGATGTAAAAGGTAATTTCAAGCTAGAAGACATCAAGCCTGGTACCTACAAGCTAGTTGTCTCCTTCATCGGATACGAGACCAAGACAATCGAGGATATCG
>JAHHJQ010000033.1 GCA_018680005.1 Bacteroidia bacterium
CTGTTGGACCACCTGTTAGTCCAGCAAAATAGCCTTGATTTCCCTTGATTTTAAAATGTCTAATGTCGCCAAGAGTTCCGACATACTTTAATGGTCCTTTTTGCCTTGCCATAATTTGAATTTTTTAATGTTATACAAATAATTATTACTATTGCAAAGTAACTCATAACACATTGATTATCAGTTCGTAAAAGAAAGCAAGCAAGTGCAAACAAATGCTAATAAACAAATGGTAGTTAGACCACACTTTGAAATCGTCAAAATCCTTGATGGTGATGGTATGATTGTGAAAAATATTTTCACAAATCAAGAAGAAGAAATACGTCTATTAGGAATTGATGCACCAGAGATTAAAGTTAGCTCTAAGACCAAAAAAGATGAAAGGGAAACCCATATTCCTGCACAACTTTTAATTGAGCTTGGATATAAGGCAATGAAATTTCTAATCAAGAAAACAAGAAACGTAAATTCCATTACACTGATCCAAGAGCGAAAGAATTTGAAAGACCGCTTCGGAAGAACCTTAGCTTATGTTCTTTTGCCTAACGGCAAAACTCTCAATGAAATTCTTATCCGCAGAGGCTATGCAAAGCCATATAACAAAGTTTATTGTTCAGAGCTACACAACTATCAAAAGCTAAATCTAAGAGCAAGGACAAAGCAAAAAGGCTTATATTCGCTTACTCAATCGTTCTGATAATCCGACTATCTTTGTCTTTGTTTTCCTTTGATTATCAAGGTCTTGTTGCCTATTTGTTGCCCAAAACACCTAACTCACTGATAATCATATATCAATTATATATTGTATTGGGAAATGATATCCGAAGGATCGTCATCTTGGAAAGTGAAGGCAGAGCAAACCGGAGTCCTTCGCTTGGAAATTGAATCTATTAAACTTCAATGGCTTTAATTGTATCTTGAACTCGTTGGCTCAGACTATTAAATAAGAAATCCCCGGCGATTAACTAATAGCATTTAATTATTTTACAAATATCGTTGGCAATAATGTGGTGTATGCAAAGAGACTGGTCCATAAGGAATTTTAAAACTAATTGGGTACAATTATCAGAATCATGTTATTCAAAAGGACCCTGATTTTAGTTTTTTGCTTAGCGTCAAGCGTTTTTGCCTGGACGTCTAATGATCCCATCATTGAATTATCCGAAGAACGGAATAGTTATAAGCTTGGCAAATCGCTGTTGCTTTTTGAAGACCAATCCGCTTCCATCTCGGATTCACTTATTCTTCGAGGTGATTATGATGAGGAATTCAATCTTTCGGAGATTTCCATTCCAAACTATGGTGTAACTGCATCCGCTATATGGATAAAATTTTCATTGAGAAATAACAAATTAAATAATGAACAACCATGGGTTCTATTCTTATCTAATGCCCTCTTAGATAGTGTTGTGCTTTATGAGCCAAAGCCTAATGGTGGTTGGACAAAAACTTTTGCTGGTGATCGTTATGATTTTGATCAGCGTGAAATCCCGCATCATCATTTTGCTTTCAATATTTCACCTTCAGATGAGAAGTCTGATCAATATTTCATGAGATTTAAAACTTCAGGTTCGCTTCAGATCCCCCTCGAAGTACTCTCGGATCGGCAATTCAGTAACAGCAATCAAAAAAGTGAAATTCTATACGGACTATTTACGGGTGCGATGCTGATAATGCTTTTCTATAACCTGGTAGTCTTCTTTAGTTTAAAGGATATAGCTTATCTGGCTTATTGCTTTTTCATATTTGTAAACTTAGGTGTTCAGACAGCTTATAGTGGGCATTTGTTTCAATACATATTTCCCAATAATCCTTTAATGGCTAATTATTCCATTCCGATGTTGATGGCCTTATTACCTGGTTCTGTTTGTCTTTTTTCTTTAAGTTTTCTGACCCCTTCCAAGATCAACACCTTTCTCAGGAAATCATTATATGCAATTACCTATGCCAGTTTAATTATTGCGATCATGGTTTTCTTCCTACCCGTAAGATTGACAACTTCTCTTGCCGGTATGACAATAATGCTTTCATTATTTGCAGCAATATCTGCCGGAATAATAAGCTGGGTAGGAGGTAACAAGAGTGCAAAGTTTTATGTCATTGCATGGGGCTTATTAATTATAAGCGGATTGGTTACTTCATTTAGAAATTTTGGTCTTATGGAAGCTAATTTTTTTACGGTACACGGTGCAAGATTTGCCACGGTACTAGAAGTAATTTTGCTTGCATTGTCACTTGGAGATAAATACAACATATTTAAAAAAGAAAAAGAAGAGGCACAGCTGGAGATAATCAATATGCAAAAGGAAGCCAATATTAAACTTGAAAATCGTGTAAAGGAAAGAACAATAGAATTAGCAACAGCAAACGAAAAATTAAATCAAACGCTTTCAATAGTTGAGATAGAAAAGAAAAAATCAGACGACCTTCTCCTCAATGTATTGCCGGAGATCATTGCCAAAGAACTCAAAGAAAAGGGAAAAGTAATGCCGCGGCAATACAAAATGTCTTCCGTGCTTTTTACAGATTTCAAAAACTTTACAAAACTTGCTGAAGAGCTCCAACCTCACGAAGTATTGGCCAACCTGGATGAGTGTTTTCTTGCATTTGATGATTTCTGCAAAAAACACAATATGGAAAAAATTAAAACTATAGGTGATGGTTACATGGCCGTAGGTGGGTTGCCTGTGAAGAATACAACCAATCCAATGGATGCGGTTAAAACTGGCATGGACATGCAAAATTGGGTAATTAAAAGAAACAACGAACGTAAAAAGAATAATGAAAAACTCTGGGAAATAAGGATAGGTATACACACCGGTCCGTTAATAGCCGGCATCATAGGAAAACACAAATTCGTCTACGACATATGGGGTGATACAGTTAATATGGCATCCAGGATAGAAAGTTCTGGGATGGTTGGCAAGGTGTCCATCTCTCAGTCAACATTTGAACTCGTCAAAAATCACTTTGTCTGCGAACATCTTGGAAAAGTTGAAGCAAAGCATAAAGGGTTAATTGATTCTTACTGGGTAAAGGAATTAATTGAATAAAGAAATTCTAATATATCAAAGCCATCTTTTTTGAACGCACGATGGAAGTAATTCAGGCTTCAACCATTATATTATATGTTGTCGATGACATCGAAATTTCATCAGAGGAATTAGTCAAAGAATTAAAAGCATTCAATACTCAAAATTCATCATTATGCTCTATAAGATAGAGCTTAATCCATGCGCCAAACCTGAAGATTATAACAACGACGAATGAATAACATCAGACACCGTCATCATAGCTCAGACTATCTGTAGGACAACAGCCTGCATATTGATTCTTCTTCGAAACGAACACCAACTTATCCAACAAACTGATCTAACACAGCCAATAATTGGTGTTGCAATCATTCATCACAATTCTGATCGTAATAGTAGATGTGCTGTGCAAAATCGCCCCATTTGATATTGTCCTTGAATTCAGCCATTATCGCTGCACAATCCCCAAAGAATCCTGCAAATGATTTCTTGTACTTGGATTTCTTGACATAGATGCCATCCTGACCATCATCCCTGGTGAGATAATATGATTTGGCCGTATCCTTACCTACCAAAGATGCAAATGCGGAATCTTTTGATTTGGGATCTACAAATACTTGAATGGCATGGTCAAATCCGGGATTAAGTAATTGCATTAGTCTTGGCTTGCCTTTTTTATCCGTCACATTTTTGAATATATAGTAATCGGCTTTTGCTTCTGAGTATAGTTGTATTTGGAGTCCGTCTCCACTATTGGCTTCACTTAGTGTCTGATCCGACCAGTTGGCTTTGATTCTGATTTCTTTTATTTCTTTGGCTTTGAATTTGAGTCTTTCAGATCCTTTGCGCATTCTCACTGAATTGATCCGTTGAAGACCTGATGACGTCTCCACTGTAGCCAAACCCAGATCTCCCTGGATTACGTCCCCGTTCATCAAAACAAGCTCGCCTTCATTCATAGCAAGACTACTAATTTCCATTTCGGGATAAAGACGATAACGTTGAGCGAAAGACTGATGAACAACAAATAATAGAAAAGCAATAATCAGAGTAATTCTCATCTCAAGTGTTTATTTAAATTATAAAATCTGAAATTATACAAAAGAAAGACATCGTGCAAGCGCTCCTTTCCAGCCTTTTCAGAGAGTCGTGACAGTTCACTTATCCTTCCGACCCAACATCCTCCTAAAAAATCTTTTCTCAAACTCCCAAAAGAACGAGAACTGACCCAAAAGAAATCCATAGATCAGCAAGAAAAGATTATAAATCGGCAGAATCAAAATGTAGTACAGAATACTGAATATCAAAGGTTGCTGGCCGTCTTCGCCTGTAAAAAAAGCAACCACTGGTCGCTTTAGAAATAAAATCGTGAATCCGGTCAAAGCAAACACGATCAGGATGATAAATACTCTTCCGGCTGAGACCCCCCAACGTTTTTTTAGTTTATCCACCCATCCCCATCCATGTTTCTTTTCTGACATACTAAGAGTAATTAGTCTACCCAATCCGCGATAAAGAGATTGGTATCCCGTGTTCCGCCGTTATTCCGGTTAGATGCAAATACTAGTTTCTTGCCATCATAGGAAAACATGGGAAACGAATCAAAGGTATCGTCATAGGTAATCTGCTCCAACCCTGTTCCGTCAATGTTGATCATGTACAAGTTGAATGGAAATCCTCTCGTCGATTGATGATTAGATGCGAATATGATTTTTTCTCCGGATGGATGAAAGAATGGTGCCCAATTCGCATTGCCGAGCTCTGTGATTTTCTTTAATTCACTACCATCTATATTACAAACATACAATTCCATATTCGTCGGCTGGACTAATCCTTCTGCGAGTAGAGATTTATATTCCGCTTGCTCTTCATCCGTCTGAGGTCGTGAAGCTCTAAAAATTAACTTCGTACCATCAGGAGAAAAGAAGGCGCCACCGTCGTATCCCAGTTCATCTGTCACCTGTTGTACATCAGAACCATCAATATTCATCGTATACAATTCCAGATCCCCGGTTCGCAGGGAAGTAAAAACGATTTTATCACCCTGAGGACTCAAGGTAGCCTCAGCATCATATCCCGGAGTATCGGTCAATTGCTTCAGGATATTACCATCCAGATCGGCTGTAAAAATGTCAAAGGTCTCATATATGGGCCATACATATTTTCCATCTTCTCTTCGCTCTGGGGCAGGTGGACATGCTTCATTCCCCAGATGTGTGGATGCATATATGATCGATTGATCGCCTGGCATAAAGTACGAACAAGTAGTTCGCCCTTTACCTGTACTGAGCAAAGGAGCAACTTCCGATCTATCGGGTAGATTGTTCAGGTCCAGATAGTATATCTGATCACATTCAGTTCCCCATTTGGGATTGTTGGCCTGAAATACGAGTTTGGTATCATCAAAGCTCCAATATGCCTCAGCATTGTCTCCCCCAAAAGTTAATTGCCGGATATTTTTTAAATGTTTTTCCTGGGGGTAGATTAAACCTTTTTCGCCTACTTTTGCTTCCTCTTTATCCATTGTCTGAATTTCATCAGTGGTTTTTGAGGAATCATTATTCTTACACCCCGATGTGATGATGACTAGTGCGGTAATTATTAGTAAAATTCGAAATATCATTCCTAAAATTTTTATTCATAAAAAGATGCAAAGAAACATAACTAACCTGTTAATATTAGCTTTTACATGCTTCCTTTTTGCATGTAAATCGACTAAATCGATCATCTATACCACTGACTTAAATAATGTCAAGGCGGATATTGAATATTTGGCATCAGATGAGCTGGAAGGCAGAGAGACTGGAACTGAGGGAGAACGGCTAGCAGCTGAATATATCAAAGGCAGATTTGAAGCTTTAGGGATCAAAGGAGCATTCAACGGACAAGAACCTTACTATCAGTATTTTCAAAAGACTATGAAATCTAATCCACATGCCCAGGAGGCATCACCCGATGATCCTGTTGTCAGGGGAAAAAATGTCGGTGGATTTATCAATAATAAAAGCGATCATACCATAGTCATCGGAGCGCATTATGATCACCTGGGTTATGGAGGAGAAGGATCATTGCATACCGGTGACAAGGCCATCCACAATGGTGCTGATGATAATGCAAGTGGAATAGCTGCAATGTTGGCCCTAGCAGAGCATTTATCTCAAAAGAAATGGAAAAACAACTTTCTGTTTATCGCATTCTCCGGTGAAGAAAAAGGTCTATGGGGATCTAATTTCTTTGTAGACAACAGCCCTTTGGAAGTTGAGGATATCAATTTTATGATTAACATGGATATGGTCGGGAGATTGAATGATCAAAGACAATTGGCAATCTATGGTACCGGGACTTCACCAAGCTGGAATATGACTTTATCTGGTATCACCTCTCCTACTTTTGATATAAAGAAAACTGAATCCGGAGTAGGACCATCTGATCATACATCCTTCTATCTGGAAGACATACCAGTCCTACATTTCTTTACCGGTCAGCATGAAGACTATCACAGGCCTTCAGATGATGCCGATAAGATCAACTACAATGGAATTTCAGATGTCGCAAAATACATCAATGCCATCATCGTCGAATTGGATTCCAGAGATAAACTGGCATTTACCAAAACCAAAGATGAAACGCCACAGCGACGTGAATTTAAGGTAACATTGGGGGTCATTCCTGACTATTTGTATGATGGAACAGGAATGCGCATTGATGGTGTCCGTGAAGAACGTCCTGCTGCAAATGCGGGTATTGTGAAAGGAGATATTGTTTTGCAAATAGGTGATGTCGAAATAGCCGATATGATGTCTTATATGAAAGCCCTCGGAACCTTCAGTCCCGGACAAACCGTCAAAGTAAAAGTGCTGCGTGGGGGTGAAGAGGTAGAGTTGGATGTTACCTTCTAGAGTTGTCATCGGGTCTTGATCTGATTGCTATATTGAGTAGGATGTTGTGGTGTCACAATCACAGTGTTGTGATAATTAGAGTTTCTCAGATATTCTGACTGACGCATTAGCTTAGTTCCAAAAAAAGCTATATATTGATATTCGTCAATGCCATGATTGATATTCGTCAATCAAAAACATTCCAAATCCTGATAACTTGCTATTTACTGTGCTATTTATAATAGTACAACACCAATTCCCAAAGTAGTTCCTACAAATACTTTCCCAAAACTGATAATATCGACTAAGGTCGATTACTGACTAATTTTTGTAAAATAGCTAGCTATGAACATTAGAATAATCCTGGTAATAGGGGTATTGGTATCGTTTGTTTTGTCGTGTACCAGTGATTTTGCCATTTCCTCTCTGGATGTACAGCTCCATGAAGCCATCAAAAGAAATTCACCTACCCAAGATCTGGACTATTTCATCATGCCTCAGAGTGATGACTATGCATCACTTCCTAATCAGGATCCGCACAATCCGATAACAAAGGAAAAAGTAGATCTGGGCCAATTACTATTTTTTGAAACCGGATTGGCACAAGATGCATTCAGGGCAGTTTGTTTGGAAACCTATTCTTGTTCTACTTGTCACATTCCGTCTAAAGGCTTTCTACCAGGAAGAATGCAGGGTATTGCTGATGGCGCCTTTGGTTTTGGAGACCAGGGGAGTCATCGAAGTGTTGTAGCTGGATATGACGAGACAGAGTTGGATGCTCAGGGTAACAGACCCCTTACTGTGATGAATGTCACCTATGTGACCAACACCTTGTGGGGTGGCGTATTTGGTGCTAATGACCGCAATATCGGCACAGAACATGCCTGGACCGGTTTGGCGGAGGTCAATCACACCGGTTTTGCAGGTCTTGAAGCTCAGAATATTGAAGGCTTCCACCTCCATCGATTAGCAATTAATGATAGGGTATTGTATGATTTTGGATATAGCGAACTATTTGATAATGCTTTTCCTGATGTTGCGGAAGTAGAACGCTACACCCCTGAAACAGCCAGTTTTGCCATGGGATCTTTCTTAAGAACTATTTTGACTAATGATGCACCATTTCAGGATTATCTCAGCGGAGATGAAACGGCAATTACCGAATCACAAAAAAAAGGTGCTGTATTGTTTTTTGGGAAAGCAGGATGCGCGACATGTCATAATAGTCCTTCATTTAGTGCAATGAATTTCTATACCCTGGGTACCAGAGATATGTACGAGAGTGGAGGTCTGAACACGTCTGCCGATGATCCCAGAATACATGGACGTGGCGGATTTACGGGTGAGGAAAATGACATGTTCAAATTCAAAGTACCTCAATTATATAATCTGAAGGACTATGTCACTTTCTTTCATGGCAGCAGCAAAATGACAATTGAAGAAGTAATCGACTTTAAACTGGCTGCCAAGTCAGAAAACCCAAAAGTATCCGATGACCAGGTGGCCTTAATTCCAAGATCATTGACACCGGAAGAAAAAGCTAATTTGATCGATTTTCTGACGAATGCATTACATGATCCTAATATGAACCGTTATCTTCCGGATAGTGTCTTATCGGGCTATTGTTTCCCAAACAATGATGCGCAGTCCAAATCGGATATTGGTTGTAATTAGAAAAATCTAAAAAGAAAAATAATTGAAGTGTGTGGATTAAACATCCACACCCTTCATCATCTTATTCCAATATAGATATGGCAATCCATATTTTTTGAGCATCCATAATCTCCAATGTTCTTTGGACGAATCGAAGACCAACATTTGCTTTAGCTTGGGATCAGGTGTGAAATTATTGTCATAGTCGAATTCGGCCAGTACCATCTTACCATATGCTGTTACCAATGGACAAGAGGAATAACCGTCATATGCTAGATCAGTGATCTCTCCACTATCTATTATGTTGTAAAGATTTTTCACAACCACAGGGACTTGCTTTCTTATTGCCGCACCTGTCTTTGCTGTAGGAAGACCGGCCACATCTCCGAGACTAAAAATATTCTTATGCTTAACGTGCTGAAGTGTATACTTATCTACATCCACCCAGCCTCCGTCGTTCACAAGTGATGATTCTCGGACAAATTTTGGTGCCGCCTGTGGAGGAGCGAGATGCAACATGTCAAAATGCATTTCAACTACTTTGTCTTCCAATACCTTAACTCCCAGTTTGTCATCATCTGCCAGTCCATCTTTTCCAGTATATTGATAGTAAATCTTCTGATTTTCAGCATCAATCCGAATGGGTTTGTGAAACGGCCTGAAATTAATGCCATATCGGTCCAGGACTTTATCCAGCGTTCTTTTTATTTCTGGTACACCAAAGATTATGGTCCCGGGTGTAGCAAAAAATACATTGGATTTGTCTAACAATCCTTTCTTCCTTAGATAGTCCGAACTGAGATAGGCTGTCTTTTGTGGAGCACCACCGCATTTAATCGGTGTACCCGGTTGGGTAAAGACGGCATTTCCGCCTTTAAAATTTTGGAGTACCTTCCAGGTATGCTCTGGGTCAGTGTAATTACTGCAGACGACTCCTTTTCCCAATGCCTCAGGTAGACCTTCTATCATAGACGGCTCCATAACAAGTCCGGGGGCTACCACCAGGAAGTCATAACTAATATCTCCATTGGTCTCGGTTTTGACAGTATTTTTCTCAGGATCAAAAGAAACAGCAAAATCCTTTATCCATGAAACACCTTTCGGTATAACAGAGGACATTGTACGCGCTGTTTTTTTGTAGTTAAATGTTCCTGCACCAACAAGGGTCCAGGCTGGCTGATAATAATGTGTATCTGCCGGATCTATTAACCCAATATCGACTTTAGGCCTTTCTCTTTTGATCTTCGAGGCTACCATGATACCGGCAGTTCCTCCTCCAATTATTAATATTTGATGATGTTTTGACATAATTGATGACTTAAGTTGGTTGGTGGTTACAAACTTACTACTATAGGATAGATTGGCGTGTAACATTGGTTACTACGCGCCTTCCTTTGTTCATTTTTGCCATTCTATGATCTTATGAAATCTATTTCTCAGTTCATTCAGCTCATTTCTGAATTGAATCAAACGCTCCTTGATTTCACTATGATCTTTTTGCAAAACGGCTTTGAGCGCTCCATTTAATTTAGCCTTCTTTCTGATGTCTACAAGATTTTCAAGAATTTGATTTTTGATATAGGTAATGGCCGATTTCTGCTCAGTGAATCCTTTTAGGAGCATCTCTAATTCTTCCTGATCATCTGTACTAAAACTAGGTTCGATCATAATCTTTATGCGCTTCTGGTAAATAGAAATTTCAGCAAATGCATGTGCCAACTCATTTAACCAGAGGGAATGTTCGAACTGAAGATTGTCTAATTGGTATTGGATAGGATCCATAATGTTTTTTCTTAAGTACTGTTGAATATCTTCAATGACATCAATTGGCTGCATAAATCTCTTCAACTCCTGTATCCGCCATATATTGACCAAAAATCTCTCTAACTACATTTTTGATTTTCTTTTCCCGATTAGAAGCCCGATCTAAAATGCTTTCATAGGTTTTGCCATGCCATACTACGTCATTTGTATTTTGATCTATCAGATCCACCACCAGGGTACCCGCCTTGTAATCATACACGCTTAGATACTGGCGATAACGCCAACGACCATAATAATCTCTATAAACATTGACTCCTTTTCTGTTCTCAATCTTTACAAACCACGATACCAGGATATCTGGATTGTCAGAAGGCTGATATCCAATGGCTTGCATTTCATAGTTAATGGCTCTTCTGATTCTTTGCTTATCAATTGGACTGGCTCCTACAGGAAACCCGTTTTCGTGATTGACAACTTTATATGTTTTAAATTCCGTAAAATCTATATTGCGTTCATAATCACTGTATACATGATACATGGTTGCACAGGAGGCAACAAACAGGATCATGACAGCAAATGGAAAATATGCTGGTTTGAATTTCATGATTGATTTATTTCAGCAAATGTTCAGAATTATGACCCTGAAGTCCATTGTTGAACATCATAAATTCGATTGATATCGATCAATCAAGTGATAAACTAGAGCGAGTACTCAATCCAAAGAAATCCAATGGTTTATATGGGTGATTACTCAAGCAAGTGTTTCGGAATGGTGATAATTTGCCACATATAAGTCCAAAATCATATATCTTTGAAAGACTGTGTATATTAATAGGATATATAAAAGAATTGCTGTTGTAATGGCTTTTCTGATGTTTCTCAGTACATCAGGGATGACATTGGATATGCATATGTGCAGTGGTCAGTTGAAGAGAGTCAATCTTTTTGGGCAAGCCAAAACATGTAAGGAAAAGATTGAAATGAAAGCAGCTTGTCAGAAGAAAAGCGGCATTGCAGAGTCCACGGAATCACCCTGTGGAAGTCACACGGGTGACCACCATGGATGTTGCCAAAATGATTCATTTCAATTGGATGTCGATACTGATCTCGCGTCTGGACCATCCAGTTCAGAAGACATGCCAAAGATCAAGTATTTTATAACTGCTTTTGTTTCTACCTATCTATTATCGCAATGGCAATCTGATAGCATTCAATCAGAAATCTATCAGCCACCCTTGAAAATTCCGGACGTTCAGGTCCTCTTCCAGGTATTCCGTTTATAGCCAGCTTTCTAGAATTGTCAGAATAGCATTCAGACAATTATCTGTGTGAACTCGAAATTTTATTCGGATTTCTATCCATAGAAAGCTTTAATTATGCTCAATTATATAATTCGCTTTTTCCTTGAGAACAAGCTCATTACATATCTCCTCTTAGCAGGTTGTATCCTATTGGGTCTTTCAACGGCTCCTTTTGATTTTGGCATTGATGCTTTGCCCAGGGACTCAGTAGCTGTGGATGCCATTCCTGATATTGGGGAGAACCAACAAATTGTATTTACAAAGTGGGGAGGTCGATCCCCTCAGGATGTCGAAGATCAGATTACATATCCTTTGACTTCTTCACTTCTCGGAATTCCAGGAGTGAAGAGTGTTCGAAGCAATTCAATGTTTGGATTCTCTAGTATCTATCTAATTTTTAATGAAGATGTAGAATTCTACTGGAGTCGCAGTCGCATTCTTGAAAAACTCAATTCTCTCCCAACTGGTCTCCTCCCTGAGGGAGTTTCTCCTACACTTGGGCCTGATGCTACAGCACTCGGTCAGATATATTGGTACACCCTTGAAGGAAGGGACCCGGATGGCAATCCAACAGGTGGATGGGATCCCCAGGATTTACGTTCGATACAGGATTTCTATGTACAGTACAGTTTACTCTCTGCAGAAGGGGTTTCTGAAGTGGCCTCCATAGGTGGATTTGTCAAGGAATATAGGGTGGATATTGATCCGGAACTTTTAAAGTCCAAGAATCTTTCGCTTGGCAATGTAATGGATGCTATCAAGGGTAGTAATATAGATGTGGGCGCTCAGACCATAGAAATAAACCAGGCAGAGTATTTTGTTCGCGGGCTTGGATATATAAAGTCTATTGAGGATATCGAACAAAGTGTCATCACCGCTCGTGGAAATATTCCCATCACCATAAAAGATGTAGCAAAAGTATATCTCGGTCCAGCAGCACGAAGAGGGCTCTTGGATAAGTCAGGCTCTGAAGCAGTCGGAGGTGTGATCGTTGCCAGATATGGGTCCAATCCTCTCGAGGTCATCAATAATGTAAAATCCAAGATACAAGAGATCGGTCCTGGACTACCAAGCAAAACATTGGCCGACGGAACGGTGAGCCAGGTGACCATCGTACCATTTTATGATCGCACTCAGTTGATCAACGAAACGGTAGGTACGCTGGAAGAAGCTCTGACACTAGAGATATTGATCACGGTCATCGTTGTGATATTGTTGCTCCTTAATTTGACATCTTCCCTATTAATTGCAGGTACATTACCCGTAGCAGTACTGATGTGCTTTATTGCAATGCGCTATTTCGGTGTGGATGCCAATATTGTAGCCCTGTCGGGTATAGCCATTGCAATCGGTACCATGGTCGATATGGGTATCGTACTGACCGAGAGCATCATCGATCGGAAACGTAAAAAAACAGCCAATGAATCGCTTTTCACTACAGTTTATGAGGCGACAACAGAGGTGGGGTCAGCAGTACTTACTGCAGTAGCAACTACGGTGATTAGTTTCCTTCCGGTTTTTGCAATGGAAGCAGCTGAGGGAAAGCTATTCAGACCGCTCGCCTTTACAAAGACTTTTGCATTAATCTCAGCAGTCATTGTCGCTTTATGTTTCATTCCTCCATTAGCACATGCCCTATTTAGCATTCGATTAGATAAAAAGAAGCTTGGACTCTGGGCCAATCTAGGAGCTCTACTTTTATCGATTGTAGCATTTGTCCTGTTAAAGAATAATCTAATACTGATTGTCACCTTGATCAGTGGATTTGCATTATTGCAATGGTTGATAGATCGATACTTTGAGAATGGAAGCAAGGCATTTTTGATATTGACCAATATAATCTATGCTACCATCATTGCCGTGATTTTGACCCAGGTTTGGATGCCTTTGGGTGTCAACAAGTCGCTTTTTGTCAATAGTTTCTTTGTCATTGCCATCATTGCAGTGTTATTGGGATTCTTTTGGGCTGTCATTCATTTCTATGAGAACATTCTAAGGGTTCTATTGAAGGTAAAATTGCTCTTCATAGTCCTTGTAGGATTTATTATTTATAGTGGTTTTCAAGTATTTAGGGATACCGGACAAGAGTTCATGCCTTCACTGAATGAAGGATCTTTCCTACTCATGCCTACATCCATGCCTCATAGTGGTGTGGCAGAAAATCAAAAGAACCTCAGATTGTTGGACATGGCTGTAACGGCTATCCCAGAAGTAGAAATGGTGGTTGGAAAGGCTGGTAGAGTAAATAGTGCACTTGATCCCGCCCCGTTGTCCATGTATGAGAATGTGATCAACTACAAATCAGAGTATAAAACGGATCTAAACGGACACAAAGTCAGATATCGCTATGAACAAGGGGAGTACATATATGATGATGCCGGTCAATTAATACCCGATAAAAATGGAAGATACTATCGTCAGTGGCGAGATCATATCCAGTCTCCCGATGATATTTGGGATGAAATTGTCAAGGTTACGAAAATTCCTGGTGTCACCTCTGCACCCAAGCTTCAGCCAATAGAAACCCGCCTGGTCATGTTACAAACCGGAATGCGGGCACCGATGGGAATCAAGGTGAAAGGACAAGATCTGAAGACAATAGAAAATGTAGGTCTTGAACTGGCGGACCACCTTATCGATGTAGAAGGTGTCAAAGATGCTGCTGTTTTTGCAGATCGCATTGTGGGCAAGCCGTACTTGCTCATTGATATCGATAGAGAAAAGATCAATCGATATGGAATACCAATTTCACAAGTGCAACAACAAATACAGGCTGCTATCGGTGGGATGACGATGACCAATACAGTTGAAGGCCGGGAACGGTATCCCATACGGGTTCGGTATCCCTTAGACTATCGCAGTGACGTTGATCGAATTAAACAAATATTTCTTCAGACTCCGAATAACGGTCAGATTCGTCTGGGAGACGTGGTTGATATTCGCTATGAACAAGGTCCTCAATCCATAAAGAGTGAAGATGGATTTCTGATAGGATATGTCTTGTTCGACAAAGAAGATGGATACGCAGAAGTCGATGTTGTCAACAATGCACAAGATCATTTTAGCAGTTTGATTGATCAAGGTTCATTGGTCATCCCGACAGGCATTAATTATCATTTTGCTGGAAATTATGAACAACAAGTTCGCGCCAATAAGCGGCTAGCGTTGGTTATACCAATTGCACTGGCGTTGATATTTCTGATATTATATCTACAGTTTAGATCTGTGACCATAGCATTAATGGTCTTTTCAGGAGTCTTTGTGGCGTTTGCCGGCGGATTTATAATGATCCAGTTATATGGTACCCCTTGGTTCCTTGATTTTGATCTATTCGGAACGAATATGCGGGACCTGTTCCAAATCAAAGCAATCAACCTGAGTGTAGCCGTTTGGGTTGGTTTCTTAGCCCTTTTTGGCATTGCAACAGATGATGGTGTTCTTGTAGCTACTTTCCTTCGCGATAGCTTCAAGCGCAATACTCCTGATAGCATTGCTGAAATCAGAGACGCGGTTGTGGAAGGAGGTCTACGTAGGGTTCGACCTGCTATGATGACTACGGCAACTACCATACTTGCCCTGTTACCCGTTTTATCGAGTACTGGACGTGGGTCAGATATTATGGTTCCAATGGCTATTCCATCATTCGGAGGCATGACACTTCAGGTAATAACCATGTTTACGGTACCTGTACTTTTCTGTATATGGAAAGAAATGAATTTTAAAATCAAAAAAATGCGGTCTCATGAATAAAATAATTATGACGCTGCTCTGTGTATTCATAGCAGCCACCGTCACTGGTCAAAGTATAGACACCCTGATCCAAATGGCCAAATCTCACAACCCTGGTCTTAGGGCATTGAATCTTGAATATAAAGCTGCACTCAAGATTGTCGAGCAGAAAGGAGACTATCCCGATCCCAAAGTTAACCTTGGTCTCGGCGTCTTACCCGTTGAAACCCGACTAGGTGCACAACGAATGAAGTTAGGCATTACGCAGGCTATTCCGTGGAAAGGACTGCTTGAGGCAAGACAAGATTTGGCTGCGGCACAAGCCGATATCAAAGCTTCCATGGGGTCAATCAAAACGATCGATATCGCATATGCAATTCGCATCGCTTATAGCACAGTCATTTTTTTAGAGGATCGCATTACACTGATTGATCAACGTCTTGAAGTTTTGGACATCCTGGAAGAATTGGCAAAGTCTGCATTGAGATCCGGAAAAGGTAAGTTGTCCAATGTCCTTTTCATCGAAAGAAATCGCGAGATGTTGGAAGAGGAAAAAGTAATCCTTGAAAAGCAAAAAGAACAACCCACCATCATGATCAATCGATGGACCGGTAGGCCCCTGGACACGGTTATTAATTTAATAGACTCGACATACATTTCACCCGATTTTATATCAGGTGGTATAGATCAGTATGTGGATTTTTCAGAAAACAATCACCCTTCACTGAAAGTACTGGAAAGTAAAATAACAGCTTCTGCCAGATCTATAGAATTAACACGCCTCGAAGAAAAACCAAAGATTGGCGTTGGACTCGACTATGCTCTGGTAGATGACCGAAACGATGTGACAATTGCTAATAATGGCCGTGACATATTGATGCCTATGGCAAGTATCAGCATTCCTCTGAATAAAGGTCGCTTTGAGGCAAAACGACAGGAAGAGATAATTAAGCAAGATGCTATAAAGGCTACTGCAGATGATATGCGCGAAATGTACAAAGCAGAAATATTCAGCGCTCAATCCAATATTGAATTAGCAGAATTATCTATTCAAAAAGAGAATAAACTAAAAGTAATTACCCGTGAAACATTAAAATTAATGCGCACGGAATATGCTTCGGAAGGAACAAGGTTTGAAGAATTATTGAGATTGGAAATGGAACTAATTGATTTCGAAATGGAAATTATAAATGCCAATTATCAAAAATCATTAGCTCAATCCATATTATTTAAATATCAGTAATTCAATAATAATTACTTAAATCATAAAGTGATGAAAAAATATAAAAATCATATAATTGGTGTAATCATTCTTCTTGTCGGTTTTGGTGTTGGATGGATGCTTAAACCATCTCAGGCATCTGTGGATACACAAGATCATAGTGAACATTCCACTGATATGAGTGGTGATGTGGAAAGTGCTGGTGATGAGATATGGACTTGCTCCATGCATCCACAAATTCGACAGAACGAACCCGGTTTATGCCCCATTTGCGAAATGGATCTAATTCCTTTGGACGATAGTTTCTCTAATGATGATCCTACTGTATTGCAAATGTCGTTAGAGGCTACAAAACTGGCTCAGATTGAGACTACGAT
>JAHHJQ010000278.1 GCA_018680005.1 Bacteroidia bacterium
ATTCAGCATATTCCCAATGCCAAAGGAATGGGCCCTGGATGGAGTGGAAATTACAGATAATATGAAGAATGAATTAAAGAACTACATCGACAAGCCCTTTCTAAATACAACACTCAAACCCGGTGAAAAAAGTGTTATCGCGATCGGAACACTCTACTCGAGGCCGCCGAAATCTACCGGTGTCCTTCCCAATACACTTTTCGTGCACAGCAATAGCGGACTTTTCCCAACGTGTAAATGGGTCATGAAAAAAGATCCATCATCAGACCCGATGGCACTTGGGCTCAGGCTCAACTTTGGTCCTAGCTGTACTGTCATTCCTTGCGGACAGGTTTCTTATCCTGATCAATAGATTGAATTATTCACAGATGATATATCGAACTATACTCGGACTTTTAATTGTGCTGATCGTTTCCTCTTGCTCACAAAGAACATCGCAAAAATCAATGAAAAATAGTGGCCTTCGGATTGAAAACGCCCCTACCCGTGGATTAGGATTTACTGACTCACTGGGAATGAAATATGGTATGGTATATATCACAACCACGATCATTAATGATACTACAATTCCAATTGATCTTCAATTCGCTTTCTCACAGGAATATGATTATCCGACTGCTTATGGCGAGGAGCAATACAATGTAATCCTATTGTCCAAGGAATGGGGATTGAATGGAGTAGAAATTACGGATAGCATGATCAATGAATTACCGAAATTCATAGACAAGCCCTATTTAGATAAAACCCTTAAACCCAATGAAGAATGTGTTGAGACGATTGGGATACTTAGACCTAGTAGAGCAAATCTTTGTAGTGCGTCTCCTTATGCGATATTGGAATATAGCGATAGAGGAAATTTTCCTTTATGTGAATGGGCTGGAAATCAAGACCAAGAATCAAACCCGAGCCCAAAAGCTTTCGGTGCTAAATTGGCACTTGGGCTTCAAGTAGGCTTTTGCACCGTAGGTGGACAATACGAAAGTTGCAAGATCATTCCTTGTGGTCATGTTTCTTATCCAGAAAATTAGATCAATTCTGAGTTTTGATTGATTAGCCGAAAGCACGGATCCCCTTCAGTGTCAGGGTGCATGTGGGATAGCATTGATGAATTTTGAATTTGATTCCTGACACGTGAATTTTGATCTTGATCTTGATCTTTAGGCTTGATACTTGACGCTTGATACTTGACATTGCCCATGCGGTATCCATCCGGAACTTATTCTCCAATAAATTACTTCCACAAATCCCTCTGGTAATCTACCACGATAATCCTCTACACACGATCCCGATATCTTCTAAATGCTTCAGAAACACTATATTGAGAATATCATGTTGGATGATTCATGATCAATGAGAACCAATAAAGATAAGAGCGTTTATTCGTTTACTACTGACTATCAAAGGATTGCAAATGCCCATGATAATATAAAGAACAAGTGATAATTATGCAACACTATTGCGCATATACAGGGATTGTGCGCAATTCAAGGTAAATGAAAATCTGAAATGGAAGTTGATATTGAATTCAATTAAGCTTAAACAAATTCCGTCGTAATGAAATCCAAGCACCGCTTAGCTGCTATAATGTTCACAGATATCGTGGGATATACAACCATGATGCAAAACAGTGAAGAGAAAGCAGTCCAAGCGGTTAATCATCACGAAAAGGTTTTAGAGCAAAAAACAGCCAAATGCAGCGGAAAAATTATCAATAACTACGGTGATGGCAGTTTGATTGTATTCCAGAGCGCCATTGAGGCATTGAGTTGTGCAATGGAAATACAGGAAATTTTTCGTCAGGAGCCAAGACTGCCTTTACGTATTGGAATCCACATTGGAGAAGTACTTTTTCAAGAAGGCAACTTATTCGGAGACGGTGTAAATATAGCCTCCCGGATAGAGTCTTTGGGAAAGCCCGGTACTATCCTTTTTTCCCGCCACGTTTTTGAAAAAATCCGAAATCATAAGGAATTTCAGTCTGTTTCTCTTGGCGCTTTTGAGTTTAAAAATGTCAAGGAGCCATTAGAGGTCTTTGCATTGGCCAATGAGGGGTTTCCAGTACCAAAAAGGGAAGAGATCACCGGCAAACTAAAGGTTCCTGTAAAGAACAGTCGCGAAATTTCGAAACCTCGAAATGTAAAAAATTGGCCATTATTACTGAAAGGGCTCGGTCTTATCATTCTGTTGGCAAGCATTTATTATTACTTTTTCAATAATAGTACGAGTGAGCAACAGCATTCTACAAGTATAGAAACTTACCAGTCGGTCACTATTTTCCCTTTTAAATATATAGGTAGTGATCAGGATAAAAGTTGGCTTGCGGATGCCATGACCGAAGAAGTCAGAAGAAATGTTGCTCAAATACCCAAGATCAGGGTGACTCCTGGAATATCTTCTGCGGCGGTGTACCAACAAAAAGACTTGGATCTTCAGGAAATGAGTGAAAAATTGAACGTCCGATATGTTGTTGAAGGGAGTTTACAAGTCAATAATGAAGAAGCACAACTAAATTTTTCACTTACAGATGTCAAGGCGAGTGATATCATGTTAACAGAAACAATAAATTTTCGCCTGTCAGATCTGTTTAGCACTCAAAATGAAACTGCTGATTTGATCGCGGTGAAGATCCGCCCACTCTTCGTCCATCCTCCGGGAAAATCTTATGACGGAAAAAGTGTTAATCCTGCCGCATTTGAAAAGTATATAGAGGGTAAATACTCAGAAAATTTAGTGAATAGAGAATACCATTACTTGGAATCTATCGAAATTGATTCAAATTTTTCACTTGGGTATGCTGGCTTGGCTGAATTATACCTCAATATGGCTCATCAGGCATATCCAGGTCACGAGGTATTTCCAAAATCAATAGGCTATGCCGAAAAAAGTATTGCCCTTGATTCCAACTCTTATATTGGCCTAACCGCCCTTGCCGATTGCAATTATCATTACAGCTACAATTGGGATATTTCAGAAAAATATTTTAACAAAGTTATAAGTATCGACCCTAGTTATGCACAAACTTATTTGTATTTCTCTGGTATGCTTTCTGCCATGAACAGGCATGACGAGGCTTTGTATATATTGAAAAAGGCAGAAGTAATTGATCCCTTTCATCTATACCCTCTAGAGTGGAAAATTCGTTCATATTATTGGGCTCGTGATTTAGAACAGGCCAAAAAATCATTTTTAGAATTGAGCAGAAGGAATCCCCAATCCTATAATACCAAATGGCTCCACTATTCCTTTTTATTTCCTGATTCTAATACTGTTGAGATTCTTCAGAATATTGTCGCCGAAAACCCAAATAATTTTTATACAAAAGTAGGCTTGGCCATTGCCTATTCCTACAACAATCAACATGCTTTAGCCGAAGAAATTTATAATCAGCTCATCCCTGTCCTGGAGCCCACAACGCCAAGTTATTTAGCTAAAATTGATGTCCATCTTGGTCGTTTCGAGAATGCTTTTAAGATGCTTGATTTAGCCAGCGAGTTAAAGGATGCATCCCTGATTTGGATAAATGCCGATGCTTCATTCGATCCTATCCGTGAAGATCCTCGGTTTATAGTTTTGATTGAAAAAATGAACCTTAAAAATTATCCTCCATATTAATAGTAGCAATTCTGATTCAGTAATAAAGATGTGACCTACACCCTACTTTGTAAACATGCTCCAATACTTAATCTCCAACATCATACACCCCCTGGAAATCTCCTCTGACATCCACATATCTACCCTATCCTAAGATTTTCAAAAAGCATTGGGAATAGTATATTGAGAATCGCGAGGCGATTTATACACTAACATTAAGACCGGGCAAAGACAAGAAGGAGGATTCGTTGAAAAACGATTAATAGATGATTGCAAACGCCTATGCTGAACGATTAGGGATCTATATACAAAAGCAATCCGTATATACATATGTACAAATAATTCTAAAACAGAACCATCATGAAAAATCTGTCATATATTTTTAGCATTATATTGTTGATTTCATGTGCATGTAATAGTGATAAAACTCCTGAAAAAGAGGCTCCTGCGCCTTCCGTAATTGTGCCAGACGCAGTTGTTATAGAACCAAGCGAAGATTCCAATGACGGATCCACTTCCGTGAAAGCCAGATTTATTGAATTTTACTTAGGCGATACCGAGCATTATATATTTGAGGATGAAGCTGGTAAACGCTGGGACTTTGCAGGATCCCAATCCTCAAAATTTGAGTTCGCTCGTGAACTAGATGACCAAGAAGCCAATGAAAGCAATCAGGGTTGGGGCTCCAATACTGACCTTCAGGGAAAATGGTTTAAACTGACTTACGAGCAAAGAGAACAAGAACAATACATTGATGGACCAATAGGCATTGTTGAAATTATTTCCCAAGCGATGCTCGTTGAAAAATAGAATTATTCACAATCAGATATAAAAGGTATTCCAATAAGCGTTAATAAGGATCGTCACGAACGCTGCAGAGAAACATAGGCATGCTTCACTCTTTTGCCTCAGTCTAACTTTTGCTATTTGCCTTTTGCCTTTCGCACCTAATACCTGGTACCCACCCCTTCCTTTTGCCACTTGCATCCTGAACTTGAAACTTGAGCTTGATCTTGAAACTTGATCTTAATCTTGATCTTGAAACTTGATCTTGATCTTGATCTTGATCTTGATCTTGAACTTGATCTTGATCTTGATCTTGATCTTGATCTTGATCTTGAACTTGAAACGTGATACCTGACACACAAATGCTGAGCGTCATTGTAACAAACTGAAAATTAAATCATATATATCGAATTCTCTTATTATATGAACGGATGATTACGATGAAGGAATTACTCAAGTGGCTAGGAGCGATAGTAGGGCTACTCATTGCAATGCTCCTGTTTGTCATTGGTGTTTTGTCCAATCCAGGACCATTTTTTCCTGAGAAAAAGCTTTATGGCTCTATCACAGTTTTCAGTGAAAAGCCTATCGGTCAAAAGACTGATTCCATTATGTCCGAAGTGTTATTGCGTCTTAATGAAGTGCCCATCTATGACCAGGATAGAAAGTACAACCTTTGTCTTTGCTCATCCCAGACAAAGTTTTCCTTTTTCTCACGGCTGACCCCAAGAGCAAATCGGATAATGGGCTTTAATCTTTTGGGTAGTGCGTTTATAAATGAAGATTTTATTAATGATCTTGGATTGAAAACTGGAGGTCAACCCAAATACTTAACTCGTGAAGGAAGTGTTGTGCATGTTGCAACCCATGAACTCATGCATGGATATATTGCTGATGCCTATGGATATTTCGCTTCACGTACTTTGCCGGAATGGAAAACTGAAGGATATTGTGAGTATGGGGTAAACCAGTTTGTTGCACCTAATGACAATGGCTACTCAATATCTGAACGAATTGATATATTCCTTGATGACTCTTGGTGGAATCCAACCGCTGAAATACATCGCCCTCATTATGTATGGGGATTGATGATGGAATATCTAATTAATATTAGAGGTCTGAGTTTTGTGCAGGTAATGGCCGATAGTGTTCACTATGAAAAAACTTATGAGGATATGATAGATTGGAGAAAGTCGGTTGAGGTTAATAATTGAAAACTTGAACAAGCCTGTAATGAAGCAGATAATTAATACCGACCAATGAACAAAGGCAATATTATGCGAAGATGTTGAAACAAATTCAAAAAAGCTGGATAGGTCCGTAATCCAAGCTGCTGATTGTCAAGATGAAATTTGTAAATTCAAATACACTGAAATATGAACAGACGAAATTTCAATAAGCTACTTGCGTTGGGAGTGACACCACCACTTCTTGGCTTTGATATGCTTACCGCTCGCAA
>JAHHJQ010000311.1 GCA_018680005.1 Bacteroidia bacterium
GGTGTTACCTTAATTAACAAAAAGTAAAAAGACGGCTGCTCCAGCCGCAAATCCGGCAAATGCTAACCAGGCTATATTTTTTAAGTACCAGATAAAATCTATCCTTTCCATACCCATGGCAGCAACACCAGCTGCTGATCCAACTATGAGCATGCTACCTCCTGTACCGGCACTATAGGCAATAAAATGCCAAAGTCGATCATCTATGGGCTCTGTGTACATTCCCATAGATGCCGCTACCAGAGGCACATTATCAATAATGGCAGAAATAAAACCCAGGATAATTATGACTATATCCTGATTCGGAATGGCTTCCTGAAGACTCTCAGCAATTGACTTTAAAAATCCGACTAGTTCTCCGCTAGAGCCCATGACTGCAACGGATTCAAGGGCTGCGACCGCAGCAAGGATGCCAAGAAAGAATATGATACTTGTCATTTCAATACGGGACAAAGCATGTCTTGCCGAATAGGACTCTCGACGTTCTTCATCAAAGTCTTCTTCGGGATGTATATATTCAGAAATCAACCACACTACCCCCAGCGATAGCATCATACCTACATAAGGTGGTAGATGTGTGACCGCTTTAAATATGGGTACAAACACAAGACCACCTATACCAGCAAGAAGCATAATACGGCTGCTCAACAACTTTTCTTCCTCCTTCTTTCCCTCTAGATCCCTATCCGAAGCAAGGGTCAGATTGCCTTTGAATGCTTTTAGAAATGTGGCCAGAAATACCGGCACAATAATACATGCGATTGATGGAAGGACAATCTTACTGATCAATCCTAAAGTGGTAACTTTTCCACCGATCCAGAGCATTGTAGTGGTGACATCCCCAATGGGGGACCAGGCTCCACCTGCATTGGCACCGATGACACCCATAGAGATAAACCACAATCGTTCTTCTCTGTTGGGGATCAATCTTCTCAGAAGAGAAACAAGAACAATCGTAGATGCCAGATTATCCAGTGTTGCAGAAAGGAAGAATGATAGTATAGCTATTAGGATGAGCATTTTTCGCTTGCTCGTCGTATTAATCCTATTGGTAATGACAGCAAATCCTTTATGCAGATCTATCAGCTCAACAATCGTCATTGCACCAAGCAGGAATAATAGGATTTCAGCAATTTTCCCGATATGGTGCAGCAATACTTCATCTAATGTTCCTACATGATGATGATGGTCCACTACATCCATATGACCGAGCGACACCAGAGCCCAACATAGCGAACCCATTAGGAGTGCTGGTACTGATTTGTCTAATTTAAGAGGATGCTCAAATACGATGGCTGCATACCCAATGATGAAGGTCAGGATGATGGCTGTTAACATATCTTACTGCTACAATTGACTGTTTAAAGAAGGTACAGGGATTTCTGTAAAATTAATCTTTTCTTGCGCTTGACATAATCAAATTTGGATTAACCAAATAGAAAAATTTCGCCATTCCCCAGAACCTCAAATCGATATCGTATTAGATTATGTTATAACTTTGCAAACCTTTTTTAGATCTCATTAGATGACAAAAATTGCCGGAATAGATTTGGGGGACTTTCCCTTGTTACTTGCACCGATGGAGGACGTAAGCGATCCCCCTTTCAGAGCATTGTGCAAGGAAAATGGCTGTGACATGATGTACACAGAGTTTATCTCAGTGGAGGGACTGATACGGGATGCGCACAAAAGTGTACAGAAACTTGATATTTATGAAGAAGAACGACCGATAGGTATCCAGATTTTTGGGGCGGAACTCGACTCCATGCAACGTGCAGCAGCCATCGTAGAGGAAGCAAAACCCAATGTATTGGATATAAACTTTGGCTGTCCCGTAAAGAAAGTAGTCTGCAAAATGGCGGGTGCAGGGATTCTCCAGGATATAGATAAGATGGTCTCCCTTACAGAAGCTATTGTGAAATCCACCTCACTCCCTGTCACCGTTAAAACCCGATTGGGGTGGGATGAAAAGACACAATACATCGAAACAGTCGCAGAGAGACTTCAGGATGTAGGAATACAAGCCCTGGCCATCCATGGAAGGACAAGAAAGCAAATGTACAAGGGAGAGGCGGATTGGACCTTAATCGGAAAGATCAAGGAAAACCCCCGAATTCATATACCTATTATTGGGAACGGTGATATCAATTCTCCCCAGAAAGCTGTGGAATACAAAAATCGATATGGTGTAGATGGTATTATGATCGGAAGAGCTTCAATTGGCAATCCATGGATATTCCGGGAAATCAAACATTTCGTCAACACTGGAGAAGTTTTAGCTCCTCCCACTATTGAAGAAAGAGTAGAGGCCGCCAAACAACACCTCCGACACAGTATGGAATGGAAAGGAGCTAAACTAGGAGTCCTGGAGATGCGAAGACACTATACCAATTACTTTAGAGGACTTCCCGGTGTGAAATATTATCGCTCTTTACTCGTCACTGAAAGTGAACCGCAACAGCTCTACGATACGATGGATGAAATAAAGGAGCGGTATGCAAATATGGAACATGTAGAAGTTTGATCTTTACCAATTATACATCTTGTTATCTTTCAGTATCTGATGGTCTTTAATATTACCAAACAAGACAGAGAAATATTCCAAATTGTAGGTGATGCCGCCGAGATTATGGGCTGTGATGCCTACGTCGTTGGCGGCTATGTCAGAGACAGACTTTTAGGTCGTGGTTCGAAGGATATGGATATCGTATGTGTAGGTGATGGAATCGAGCTGGCACAAGTCGTCGCCGATCGGTTAAGACCTAAGCCCAAGGTGACTGTTTATTCAAGATTTGGTACCGCCATGTTGAAGATAAAGGACATGGAAATTGAATTCGTCGGAGCTCGGAAGGAATCCTATAGTCGGGACAGTAGAAAACCTTCCGTAGCCAAAGGATCATTACAGGATGATCAGAATAGAAGGGATTTTACGATCAATGCACTCGCAGTATCTCTCAACGAGTCGGATTTCGGATCTATTCTGGATCCTTTCCATGGGATTTATCACCTTGAAAATAAGACGATTAAGACTCCACTTGAGCCCGGCCGAACTTTTTCGGATGATCCGCTAAGGATGATGCGTGCGATTCGTTTTGCAGCACAACTTGGTTTCGAAATCGAAGATGAGACACTGAAAGCGATTGGACGTTATAGAAACCGGATCAGTATTGTCTCTAAGGAGCGGATTACCACCGAGCTCAACAAGATCATCATGTCGCCTGCACCTTCAGTAGGCTTTAAATTATTGCTTGCTACAGGTTTGCTGGAATTAATATTGCCGGAGTTGGCCCGTATGCAAGG
>JAHHJQ010000336.1 GCA_018680005.1 Bacteroidia bacterium
GGTCCCACCTGAGAGATGAAATTATCTTCTATAACGATGGTCCAATCTGAATGCATTTCCTGTCCATCATATACCCGATCCGCTTTAATTGCGATCTGGGCATGAAGCCCCATATGGATAAGGATTAAAATAAATGACCAGCACGATCTATTTCGCATAATTTCCAATTATTGATTTGTATAAAATGCAGCTAATTTTTTTGGAGCTACTCCACAATATGACATCGTTATTGCATCCTTGAAGAGATCGGGATGCACTTTATCAAGTTTTATTGCAGTCCAACCCTTGTTACCCCAAGCTCCAGGAACTGGGAATATGACACTCTGATCATGACTACAAAACACATCCTGATCGGCTTCAGAAAGCTTGATGACAACCTGATTTTTAGTCATGTCCATAGTCGCGAAAATCTTCTTCCGAACCCGAAAGGAAGTTTTCTCGAAATGTGGTTGCTCCGTGGCCTCTTCAAAATTCAATGCTATGCTGCGGACTTCTTCTGGAGTCATCTATTTTTCTTTTTGATAGCCTTCCGGTCGCTTCCATCTTATTGGTGCGGCTGGTTACGGTTTCATTTGGAATTCTTGTGTTTGCAACATACGCATCGCTTCTTCTACTCCACGTTCTAGTTGTGGATCTCGACCCTGCAGCACTAGTTTTGGATCCTGAATGACTTCGATATCCGGAGCAATACCTTCTCCTTCTACAGCCCAATTACCATCTACATCAAAGAATCCGCCACGGGGCGCAACCATACGTCCGCCATCGATAAAAGGAGGTGTATCCCATGTCCCAACCAAACCTCCCCAAGTCCTTGTGCCGACCAATGGTCCTAATTGCTTTGCATGAAACATATATGGTAACAGGTCTCCTCCTGATCCAGCGCGCTCATTGATGAGCATTACTTTGGGTCCCCAGATACCTGCCATCGGTGTGGTCCATGGCCTTTTGTCTCCAGCGTTGCTATTGAAATACCCAACTACTTCCCTGGCCATTATATCTATCATATAGTCGGCAGCTGAACCACCGCCGTTATTCCTTTCATCTATGATGACCCCTTTCTTGTCCTGTTGTGCAAAATAGTACCGATTGAAATAGGTAAATCCACCACCACCGGTATTTGGTACATACACATATGCCAATTTGCCTCCTGACAATTCATCCACCTTTCTGCGATTACCTTCTACCCAATCATAAGTGCGTAATCCTCGCTCATTAGAAACTGGTTTGACCAAGACTTCCCGAGCTCCTTCCAATGAGGTGGTATTGTGCACCGAAATCGTGGTCTCTCTTCCCGAGGTCTGTTCCAGTAATTGATAAGGGCTGGCAGGTGCTTGTAGTTTCTGGCCATTCACAGCTAATAGATAATCACCCTCTTTGACATCGATACCAGGCAAAGCCAATGGGGCCTGCAAGGTGGGATTCCAACTTTCGCCTGAATATATTTTCGAGATCTTGTAATGCTCCCCTACTTGTTCGAAATCACATCCTAGTAAACCAATAGGCACACGATCCAGATCCGGCATATCGCCACCAGAAACGTATGAATGACCTATGGCTACTTCTCCACTCATGATATCCACTACATAGTTGAGATCTGTTCTGTGACGAACATGATCGATCCAGGGTGCATACCATGCATACACATCATCCCAGGGTGCCCCATGTACATTATTGACATAGAGAAAGTCTCGCATATGTCTCCACCCTTCTTTGAAGATCTGATGATATTCAGCGACAGGATCAATCTTGATCCTCAAACCCATATCCAGTTTTCCATTCTTCGATAAGGAGCCGGTACCAGATATTTGCCAGGAATTTCCTTTTCGGATTAATATATGTTTTCTATTTGGAGAAACAGTCGCAAAACTCACACCTTCGGCAAAGTCTTCCGCTTCTGCTTTTTCAATATCAAACTTGTGCATCTTGACCCCGTTTCCATTATCATTGGCTTCTCCAACGAAGATGCTACCTTTTGGTCCTGGTTCGAGCCCGATGTAATTGCCGTTGTTTAGACCAAGACCGATAATGCGGTTAGCAATACCATCTATATCAATAACAGTTTTCTTGTCCTCCTTCTCTTTATCACCTTCTCCATTCTCTTCCTTTTCTTCGTCATCTTCTTCCTTTACTTCCTCTTCATCGGATTGCGGCAAATTGGGTGCTTTTCCATCTTTGGCCAATACGATTGCATAGAGACTTCTGGTGATATCGGGATCATAGGAAGACATATCCAGCCAACCCGTGTTCAAGCCATAATTAGTGCTACCCAGAAAATAAATATATGCCCCTTCTTCATCCCAGACAGGTGTGATCGCATCCGCCATACCATCTGTAAGCTGATGGGTTGCTTTTGTATCCACATGGTATACAAAGATGGCCTTGAAATGGGAGTCCAATTGTTTTTCATATGCGATCCATTCACCACATGGAGACCATTTTGGATTCATCGCTCGATTGGGATGTGCATATCTATCTGTGGCGACTAATTCAGCCGCACCTGATGCAATGTTGACGATCCAGATATTATAATCCGTATCTGTAAATGCCAGGTGCTCGCCATTTGGAGACCAATCCGGAGTGAAATAGAATTTCTTGTTTGGTATAGATATGGTCTTTTGGATCTCCCCCATTTGATCCGCGATGATCATCTCATATTCTCCACTCTGGTCAGTAAACCAGGCAATTTGATCCCCTTCAGGTGACCAGATAGGATATCGATCGGCTACACCTGGCGTGTTGGTGAGATTTCGCCAGGACCCTTTTTCTTTGGGCACTGTGAATATTTCTCCTCTATGTTCAAAAATGGCTCTTTTGCCGTTGGGTGAAATATTAGCATTGGCCAATCGATTTGCAGGAATATTTTCCCACCGTTCCCGTGCAAAATTCATATCTCCATTAACATGAATCTCAAGTTGCTTTGCTGATCCTGATCCTGGGTCAAGTACATGAAGATACCCACCCTGTTCGTATACAATCGTATTACTGCCAGCGTCAAGGCTTTTGACATCAAACTTTTTATGAAAGGTTACTTGTCTCTCTTGCCTTGT
>JAHHJQ010000349.1 GCA_018680005.1 Bacteroidia bacterium
GTATGAGACCAGGGATGGAAAATATATTTCCATAGGATCTATAGAACCGCAGTTTTATGCATTGCTCATCGAAAAAGCCGAATTGGATCCTGAAGTATTCAAAGCGCAGCATAATCAAAAGAAATGGCCTGAACTCAAAATAAAACTCGCGGAAGTTATTAAAACCAAAACAAGGGACGCATGGAGTACGATCATGGAAGGCACCGATGTCTGTTTTGCCCCAGTACTGGATTATAAGGAAGCACCGTCGCATCCGCATAACAAAGAGCGAGGCACATATATAGAATTGGATGGGATCACACAACCGGCCCCGGCGCCTCGATTTAGCAGAACCGTTTCAGAGATTCGATCCGGATCAGCGATTCCCGGAGAACATACGGAGGAGGTGTTGAAGGATTGGCTGGATTGATTTTTTTGATGTTGCGATGTTACGATGCGGTGATTTCGCGATGTTGTGATTTTTTGAAACTTGAATCTTGAACTTGAGTCCTGAACTTAAGTCTTGAACTTGAGTCTTGACCATGAACTAAAATAAATGGATAACCCAAAAAACATACGCCCGGGAGAAGCATTGGACTGGCCAAGCCTGGAAACCTATATGCGCAATCAAATGCCAGCATTATCTGGAGCCATGACTGTAGCTCAATTTCATGGGGGTCATGCGAATCTCACCTATCTGATCAAATTTGGAGATACAGAACTGGTACTAAGACGACCTCCCTTTGGAAAAATCGCTCCTGGTGCTCATGATATGAAGCGTGAATATCGTGTCCTTTCCAAATTGTACAAACACTTCCCCAGGTCTCCGAGAGCCTATCTATTTTGTGATGATACCGATATTATTGGTGCCCCCTTTGTTGTTGTAGAAAGAAGAACAGGTATTGTGGTTCGGTATGCGGTACCTGAGGTATTTAGAACTTTTGATAATATTGAAGAACGGCTTACGGATGCATTGGTGAAAGCTATTGGAGACTTGCATCTGGTAAATGTAGATGCTGCCGGATTGAGCAACCTCGGCAGACCGGAAGGATATCTGGAACGGCAACTTGAAGGTTGGTATAAACGTTGGGAACTATCCAAAACGGAAGACAATTCCTCAATGTCAGCTACCTATCACATCTTATCAGGTGAAGTGCCCAGAGCACAGGCTGTATCCATCGTACATAATGACATCAAATTTGACAACTGCCAGTTTCAACCTGATAATCCCGATACGGTGACGTCCCTATTTGACTGGGATATGACTACTCTTGGGGATCCATTAGCTGATCTGGGATCGACGCTAAGTTACTGGCCGGAACCTTTGCTTGCGAAATACAAAAATCTACCTGTCGTTCTCAAAGGAGCTTTTCCGGACAAGCAGTATATCAAAGCCAAATATGCTGCATATACTGGATTTGATCTTTCGCCTATGCCCTGGTACGAGGCATTCGCTTACTGGAAAGGTGCAGTGATCGCTCAGCAGTTATATAAACGATATATAGATGGCGCAACCAGAGATGAACGTATGAAGTCCTTTGGCTCATCTGCTAAGGCTCTGGCTGAAATGGCATTTCATATCATAAAGTTGATGTAAAGCTCAAATGGGGACATGACGAACGTCAACGGTCTAAGCCAGTCATTGAAATCATGACCAATTGAAAATATCCGGAAATCAAATAAAAACCAGCACGCAGTTAATACGAATGTATACTCGCCTGGTACTTAGGGTATTTGACTTGACTTGGTACTTTATAAGACAATCTGTTCTTCAACTCCAGTGGGCGAATTGATTTGAGACCAGGATCTGTCAATCCATAAATCTCAAGTGGTTTCGTAGAATTGGCACATTTGAAATATCCAAGCGATACATCGGAATGTGAGGTTTCATTGCAAATGGCATTGTGCACATTTTTAGAAAACAGAATTGTACCCGGATGACCACACATTTCAATCTGGTATGCCAGGTCAACACCATTCATATAAGTTTCTCCATTGCATTCTATGACTTCACCATCATGAATACCTATCCTCAACTGGACCTGATCCTGCAACTCCATTTGCATTGCACGGGCACAATCGACTGCCTTATGATGAGCAGAAAATATGCAAATACTTGTTTCACCTTGAAAGTGCTGAATTTGTCCCTGAAATCGAGGAACAAGTCTTTTTAGCATCTTTTCATGCTTGCGTATGGCAAGAGACGCAGATCGCTGATTTTTCTGAAGGACTGAAGTAGAACCGCTGATATCGGACAATAGAATAACGGTCAATTGACGAGATGATGACATGGCTTTTTAGGTTTAGTGGGTTAAAAAGATACTAAATATTTGAGTCAAGATCAATTAACCAGGATGGACATAATAGTTAATTGTTGGTCTCGATGTATTGCTGTTTAAACATGAATATGGGCAAGAATCTAGCAAAGACGCTGACTTCTTAGTGAGATCTATCAAACAATATTATTTTCATTGCAACAATGAAAAATTTCAATATTTCTCTTCCATTACTCTGTTTGAGTGTAATGGTGCTCTACCTTCTTGCTTGCACATCAAAAAAAGAAACCCTCAGCCTGTCATTGAGTAGAAACGATCACCTTGTCTTGATTGGTAATAATCTGTGTTCAAGGATGCTCAATTTTGGACATTTCGAGACCGAGATGCATCTCCATTATCCAGAGCATCAACTATTCATTCGGAATATGTGTGACGGTGGAGATACGCCGGGATTTAGACCCCATTCTGGCAGATATTCTCCATGGGCTTTTCCGGGCGCAGAAAAATTTCAAACTGAACTCGCCAATTTCTCAAACAGTCAGGGACATTTTGAAACCCCTGACCAGTGGTTGACCCGATTGGAAGCGGATGTCATTCTTGCATTTTTTGGATACAATGAATCCTTTGAAGGAGCAGCCGGGCTTCCTAATTTTGAAGCAGAACTAGAAGCGTTCATTCTCCATACCCAATCTCAGGAGTACAATGGAGTAAGCGCACCTCAATTGGTACTGGTATCCCC
>JAHHJQ010000050.1 GCA_018680005.1 Bacteroidia bacterium
TATCGAAAAGTAAAAAATCAACCTGCTTTTCAGTTTGAAACGCTGGGAACATTTGCTTTTAAAAATGTGGAAGAACAGATAGAGGTATATGCCGTATCCAACGAAGGCTTTCATATTCCGGACCCAGCATCTATCCAAGGGAAGTTAAAGCAATCTTCTTCACCACAAAAAAAGAAAATCCAGTGGTTGATTCCCTCTTTGATAGCTTTATTCTTAGTAGTGATAGCGTTGGGGACAGATCGTTTTTCTGGTCTCATCGGGAACGCTCAGACGATTTCATCTCAACTAAAGAACAAAAGAGTGGCAGTCATGGTCTTCGAGAATAAGACAGGTAGCGAAGACCTTGAAGATTTTGGAACGATGATATCAGACTGGGTGACCCGTGGATTGATGGAGACTGGTGACGCCAACGTGATCAGTGCTGCCAATATTCAGGACAAGGTCTTGGTGGCCAGTACTCCAGGATCAATGCAACAGTTTTCGAAAGAAACTGGTATTGGCGTTGTGCTCCAAGGAAGATATTATCTTCAGGAATCTGATGTAATCATTCATGCGAATGTCGTAGATACAGAACTTGGGGAAGTAATTCATGCCCTCGATCCTATTCAGGGACCTAGGACAGAAATTGTTAAGTTACTGGATGAATTGACACAAAAGATATTAGGATATTGGTCCGTCAGAGACTTTGACCGACATTCTAAGAATCCACCGAAGTATGAAGCTTACCAAAAATATCTGGCCGCAAACAAATACTGGGGATCCCATGAAGATGCTGACAATATAGAAAGCCTGCTTTGGGAATCGTACCGTATGGATACGAGTTTTAATGCCTCCTTGTTGAAACTGGCAGTATTTTATGGTAATCCGGGACCTCAAAGATCAGCAGAAAAGAGAGATTCTGTGCTTCAATTTTTTGAGCAACGCAACCCCGATTTCACGCCTTGGGAAGAATTGAGACATAAGGCTATTCTTGCTTCTAAGGATAATAATTATCTGGAATCTGCCAGATTGAATGAACAGAGGTTTCTTATGGACCGTAGCGACACCAATGCATCTCATAATTCCGCATTTCAATATACCAGGTCCAATATGCCAAAGAAGGCCTTAGAAATATTTGATGCAACGGATCCCAGGTTTAGGGATATGTCCTCTGATTTTTCGTGGTTTGAGTTTAGAGCGGCAACAGCGCATTATATGTTGGAGGATTTTGAACAAGTAGCCAAGGTGGCCACCAACTATTCCTATCCTAAAATGCTTTCCGGAATTGCAAATCTTCATATGCGTTCCTTGGTCCGATTGGATAGCGTAGATCAATTAGACATGGTTTTGGAAGATTATATCGATCGCGGGCTATATAATATGGGCGGAAATGAAAGAGATGTTCGCCAACTGTATCGAAGTATATGTGAAGAGGCGTATTTGCATGATAAGGCAGGAATATTAAAGAAATGGATAGAAAAATATCAGGACTGGATCACTGAAAACCTGGATTCGACTACAAATGGATACCTAAACCATATGGCCTATTCAAATTTCATGGATGGCAATGTGGAGGATGCGCTTTCCATCAGAAATCGTATAGAACAAGATTCTAGCCGGATGGATTGGATCATCAGAGACATCGGTTGGAAAGGCTCTTGTTTGGCTATACTTGGAGATACAACCCAGGCTTTGAACCTAATAGAATATTTAAAAGAGCAAGAGTACTCTGGTTTCTTTGCAGTTGATGCTCATTATAATATGGCCAGGATCCAGGCCAACCTGGGTCAAAAGAAAGCTGCGGTTGACAATCTCAAATTGGCTGAAGAAAATGGGATGACATATGATCGCGGATGGGGCAAGGGAGATATATTTCTAAAACCATTGCACGGATACCCTCCTTTTGAAGCATTGATGAAACCCAGGGGGTGATATCCACACCAAAATTTTAAATAAAAAGTCACCAAAGGAATATTTACTCTCTCCCCCTACCTTTGCAGCCAAAAATAGATCAATGCAAAACGAACTCTCTATTCTTTCCACAGCCCTGCTCCTGATGTTTATCCTTGATCCATTCGGGAATGTGCCGATACTATTGACTCTGCTCAAAGGCGTCGATAACCGGACACGATACCGAATAATCGTTCGTGAAGTATTTATCGGGCTTGGGATCTTGTTGCTCTTTCTATTTTTAGGTGATGAGTTCCTGAATATCTTCCACCTGGAGACTTCAGCCGTTACCATAGCCGGAGGGGTCATCTTCTTTATCATTGGGATCAAAATGATCTTCCCCAGCCCGAAAGGAGAACCTCTGTTTTCTTCTGATCAGGAACCCTTGGTTGTACCCATTGCCTTGCCTATGATTGCAGGACCTTCTGCATTGGCCACCTTGATTCTGTTATCGCATAATCATCCTGGTCAGTCCAGGTCTTTATTTTATGCTTTACTGATAGCATGGGGACTCGTTTTTATAATCTTCCTGATCGCTCCGATGCTTTACAGAGTACTGAAGAAAAAGGGGCTCACTGCTCTGGAAAGGCTTATGGGCATGCTATTGTTAATCATGTCTATTCAGATGTTTATCAATGGATTGAAAGACGCTTTTGCAATTTAAATAGTTGATCTTAGGCAATTACAATATTTTTAGAATTGAGTATCCAGGTTGTTTTTAAAAAAGAGCATCTATAACATTTACAGGCCCTGTTTCCTTGTGTTATTTCCGATTTTCCTATCTTGATCCATGCCTTCGGATCAGAAGTCCAATCGTCGCCTTTCTGCCATTCTATTCGCTGACATCGTTGGCTACACCGCCATGATGCAATCGGATGAAGGGTCCACAATGAACCGTTTGAGACATTATCAGACAATATTAAAAAAGGAAGTTGCGGATCACAATGGCGAGATCATCAAGAACTATGGGGACGGTAGTCTCTGTCTCTTCAATAGTGTATTGGATGCTGTGCATTGCGCTAGAGCATTGCAGATCACTTTCCAAAAAGAACCTAAAGTACCTCTTCGCATAGGATTGCATTCCGGCGACGTGATGTTTGAAGAAGGAGATATCTATGGCAATGATATCAATATAGCTTCCAGAATAGAATCTTCAGGGATAGCCGGATCCATACTGATGTCTAAGAATATCTATGACAAGGTTAAGAATCAAAGCGATTTAAGCTTCCAAACTTTAGGTACTTACAATTTCAAGAATGTTGAAGAACCTATTTCAGTATGGGCCCTCGCTAACCAAGGATTGAATGTCCCAAAGGGTACAACCTCAATACATAAGTTGAAATCGGTTGCTGATGCTGCTTTTTCGAAATGGTTTATCGCATTTGTGATCTTGATGGGCTTTTACTTGATCTATAGCTATGAAGGTCCAAATGATCCTATCAAGAAATCTGCGAATACAACAGCAATATCAGATATTCCCACGAAATCAATTGCGGTACTTCCCCTTGTCAATATGAGCGGGCAATCGAATTTGGAATATGTTTGTGACGGAATGACGAATGCTATTATATCCAAACTCACAAATATTAGTGATTTTGACAAAGTTGTTCCTAGGACATCAGCTTTCAAATACAAGAATTTAAATAAAAGCATTCCAGAAATTGCCTTAGAGCTAGGTGTTTCAAATATACTTCAAGGAAGTTTCCAAAAAGCTGGTCAACAGATTAAAATAGATCTGCAATTGATAGATGGAAATTCAGACAAACAATTATGGTCTCATGAGTATTCTGGTACATGGGAACCAAATGATATATTCTCAATCCAATCAACGATAACAGAAACTGTTGCCGGATTAATGAATTCTGAAATTACAGAATCGGAGTTTGCGTCCTTACAGAAAATGCCAACAAAAAATACTGAAGCCTATGATCTTTTCCTAAAGGCTGAATATCAAAGAAACATTTCTGACTCTACTTCATTTTCAATAGCTATTCCATTGTACGAAAAGGCTTTGGAACTGGATTCCAGTTTTGTCGAGGCTTATTTGGGACTATCGGAAATATGGGATACAGGAGGATTGGTATGGGGAATTTATGATCAAAACAATGCCTGGACGATTTCCAAAAATAATCTAAAAAAAGCATATAAAATTGACAGTACATTATTTAGTATGGACCATGAACTATTTGGAGGTTCATTTTATTATGATTGGAACTTCGATTATACTGAAAATGTATTCCTGAAAAGGACTAAAGAAAATAACTTCAATTATGAAGATAGAGTGTATGAAGACTATACTATCAAGACCGGAAGATATTCAAAAGCTTTAGAACTCTCAGAGCAATTAATTAAGAACAATGAAAACTACGGTTTAGCCCATTTTTCGAAAGCCGAGGCGTTATTTTATCTGGGTCAAACTGACCAAGCAATTAAAATATTAAAAGAATCTGACCCAAAATTTAGTGATAGTCAATTTTATCTTCGAGAATCAACCAAATACTATTTCTATTTAAAGGAATATGACAAATTTGAAAGTCAACTTGATCGGATGATGCAGAATTTTAGTCACCGGGCACCGATTCACTTATGGTTTAATGTCATTCGATACCAATTAAATGGTGATATAGAAAATGTTAATCTATATTTAGATAAAATTAGATCCAAGTATGAATCAAATTCTTCCGGTTCACCAGCTTGGTTTATGGCTTTATATTATTTTTATATAAATGATCAAGATAATGGATTTCTTTGGCTTCAACGGTCATTTGATAGGCACGAAGTTGAGATGACCTGGTTACGATCCGAACCATTATTACAGGCGTATAAGGAGGATTCGAGATATAGGGATATTTATCAAAAAATGAAATGGCCAATGTAAAAGTCTAAGTAGTCATTCATAGTCTGTATCGCTCAACCTACCTTTGCAGCCAAAAACAGATCAATGCAAAACGAACTCTCTATCCTCTCCACAGCCCTGCTCCTGATGTTTATCCTGGATCCATTTGGGAATGTGCCAATACTATTGACTTTACTCAAAGGCGTAGATAACCGTACGAGATACCGTATTATCGTTCGTGAAGTATTTATTGGGCTTGCCATCTTATTACTCTTTCTATTCTTGGGCGATGAATTTTTAAATATTTTCCACCTGGAAACTTCTGCTGTCACCATCGCAGGTGGCGTGATCTTTTTTATCATCGGGATCAAAATGATCTTCCCCAGCCCTAAGGGAGAACCACTGTTTTCTTCGGATGAGGAGCCCTTAGTGGTACCTATTGCTTTGCCAATGATAGCCGGACCTTCAGCTCTTGCTACTTTAATTCTCCTATCCCATAATCATCCAGGACAGTCAATGTCTTTGTTTTATGCTTTATTGATAGCCTGGGGACTCGTATTTGTGATCTTCCTGATTGCTCCCATGCTTTACCGTATACTAAGGAAAAAGGGGCTTACGGCTTTGGAGCGTCTGATGGGAATGCTCCTTTTGATTATGGCCATCCAGATGTTTATCAATGGATTGAGAGGAGCTTTTGAACTAGGGGGGTGAATTTTCATCAGGATATCATAGGTACAGGTACCTTTTTGTCAAGACATAGAACGTATTCCTTACATTCGCATCATGAATTTCAAAAGCCGCAAATTTCCTATTGAGCTTCTTTCATTTATCACCATTACTATTTTATTCTGTACTGCAAGTAGTAATGCTGCTAACTTTAATGAATCTGATCTTCCAAAATTCACTTATTCCGCAGGACTGGCATTATTTGACAAAAATGCACCGTTTAAGTTATTGGATCGGAATAATTCATATTTTATCAAACCAGAAAAAATTATGAAAAAATTGGTGAAGTGAACGAAGTTTGTTTTGTTGAAGGATTGATATTCTTGAAAGACAAATGGTTGCTCTATTATGGCACTGCCGATTCAAAAATCGCAGTAGTTCTATACGATCCAAATAAAATGTAATACAAACGATACTTAACATCTCATATTCCACTTAAATGAAATCTTATATAGAACTAATCCCTAAGGCCGAACTACATCTTCACATCGAAGGAACCCTCGAACCTGAGCTAGCCTTCCGCTTTGCCGAAAGAAATGGCATCAAATTGCCATATGCGTCAGTTGACGCACTGAGAGAAGCCTACAATTTCAAGAATCTTCAGGAATTTTTAGACCTCTATCACGCTTGTTCTCAAGTGCTTGTACAAGAACAAGACTTCTATGATTTGACATGGGAATACTTGAAAAAACTACATGAACAAAATGTTTGTCATGTTGAAATTTTTTATGATTCGCAGTCGCATACAGATCGTGGACTTGCGTTTGAAACAGTTACCAATGGTATTCATAGAGCTTTGGTTGATGGAGAAAAAGAATTTGGTATAAGTTCTTACTTAATTCTGTGTTTTCTGAGACATCTTTCCGAAGAGGCGGCCATGGCAACATTAGATCAGGCTGTCCAACACAAAGACAAGATTCATGGAATAGGTCTGGCTTCTTCAGAAATAGGGCATCCACCTTCCAAATTTGAACGGGCATTTGACAGAGTAAGAGCTGAAGGTTGGCATATCGTTGCACACGCAGGAGAAGAAGGGCCAAAAGAATATATTTGGGAAGCTATCGACTTATTGAAAGTTGAAAGAATAGACCACGGAAATCGGTCTATGGATGATCCGGAATTACTGAAATTATTGGTGGAACGACAGATTCCCTTGACTTTGTGTCCAATCTCCAATTTGGAATTATGCGTTATCAATGATATTGCCGATCATCCGGTCAAAAAGATGCTGGACATGGGAATTATGGCTACGATTCATTCAGATGATCCCGCTTATTTTAAGGGTAGTCTTGTAGATAATTATTCGAGAACTGCCAAAGCATTGGATCTTTCTAAAGCTGACATCTATCGATTAGCACAAAATTCTTTTAAGGCTAGTTTTTTGCCAGAGGCCAGGAAGATGGAGTTGTTGGAAGAGTTAGCAACACAGTATCAACCCCGGGCAGATAAAACTTGTTAGTTGATGGGTTGATCAATAATTAAAAATATACCATTAGCAATTAATACCCCCAATGCCCGCTCCAACCCTCACATTCGGACGATACGTATTAGCGGTCAAAGACCTTACAAAATCTGCCAATTATTATCAGGATCAACTAGGTTTTGAAACCACCTGGTCGGGTGAAGGTTGGCACTTCTTAAAGCGCGAAGGATTTATGGTGATGTTGGGTGAATGTGCCGATGATCGTTCTGCCTTCGAAACACGAAATCATTCCTACTTCGCTTATATCGATGTTGAAAATATCGATAGACTTTTTGAAGAATTGTCTGCAAAAGAAGTGGAAATTCTCCAGCCCGTAGCGGATAAAACCTGGGGACAGCGTGAATTTGCCATCCGAACTATCGACGGACATAGAATTATGTTTGGTCAAGCTATTTCTGAATAAATTAAATAATTGAAACTATGGCCTGGATCAAAGTCATTGATTACGATAATGCTGATACAAAACTTAAAAAGGTTTATGATAAAGTAAGAGGAGCCAATGGACAAATTGATAATGTACTTGCCATTCATAGTCTACGACCGCATTCTTTAGTTGGTCACATGGCATTGTACAAAAATGTATTGCATAATTCCAATAATACATTACCGAAATGGTATCTAGAGACGATCGGTGTATTGGTCAGTTTTTTAAATCAATGTGACTATTGTGTTGATCACCACTTTGAAGGATTGAAGCGATTGTTAAAAAATGATGTAAGAGCAGATGAAATCCAACAAGGCATTAAGAACAACACTTATCATGATCTCTTTGACAATCATT
>JAHHJQ010000401.1 GCA_018680005.1 Bacteroidia bacterium
TGATATAACGGTCAAATTTGTTCCTTATGATTTTATCAAAGCTCTTGGAGGGGAAAAGCTTGTGGATGTCCAATTGGGTGATCAAGTCGAACGAGAAGTAACCGTTCTATTTTTGGATATACGGGATTTCACAAGTTTGGCAGAACAAATGACTCCAGAAGATAATTTCAAGTTTGTTAATGCATTCAATAGCAGATTGGGGCCATTAATTCGAGAGCATCGAGGTTTTATTAATCAGTATCTAGGTGATGGGATTATGGCGATTTTCCCTGATAATGCCAAGGACGCATTGCACGCAGCAATTGATATCCAGCAAAGTTTGTTGTCTTTCAATGAAAAGAGAATATCCTATGGACGTAAACCGATAAATGTTGGAATAGGGATGCATACAGGCTCACTGATCATGGGGATAACCGGAGATGAACACAGGCTGGATGCAGCAACTATTTCAGACACAGTCAATACTGCTTCCAGAATAGAAAGTTTGACAAAACATTTTGGCGTATCTATATTGCTAAGTGAAGACTCCCTAGATCAGATTGAAAACAAATCTGAATTCCACTTTCGCTATTTAGGTAAAGTGCAAGTTAAAGGAAGACGAAAACCCGTCAATATTTATGAATGCTTTAATGGTGATCCGGAGGAAATGATAGATAGAAAGATTAATCTATTAGATCATTTCGAAACGGGGTTGAAATATTATCTCCAGGGATCATTCAACAAAGCCATTGAATCATTTGATCAGGCCCTACAAATAAATCAACATGATATGCCTGCTCAACTCTTTAGGAGTAAGTCCAATGACCTTGCTGTTGAAGGTGTCTCTCCAGAATGGTCGGGAATCGAAATGATGGACAAAAAATGATGCCCTACATACTGGAAAAATCTCTTTAAATATCCCTGCCATAATTAAAAAGTGACATTGGCTAAATATCAAAGATGAACACTTCCTCAATCCCTAGCCCAAAAGTCTGCGCAATGTCATAGGCCAATTTCAGCGAAGGATTGTACTTTCCTTTTTCAAGAAAGACAATCGTTTCGCGCCTGACATTCACCTTTCTGGCCAACTCATCCTGGGTCAGACTATCTCTTGCCCGTAGTTCTTTAATTCGAGTGCGCATCACCAATTCCCTTTTGTGAATAATAGGTCCAGAACCCTAGGAACAGTACGGCCATTCCCAAAACCCCAATTCCGATGATGACTTCAACATCCATATTAGAACCGGAAAGAAAAATCATGACGAAAGTCCAAAGGTAAAATGAACATAAAAAGGCCATGGCTCCTGCTTTTAGCTTGATGCTTATTGAAAGTTCATCATCAGCTGGAAATCCTTTCTTTTCATCGCTCAATTTTTTCAACCCAACTACAAAACCAAAGATTACGGTCATAAGAACAAACCCGGCGACAGCATATTCAAATGCTCCCATAGTGGCTCTGCTGAAATACAGCCACATGCCTGCGACAAATGTGACTGTGCCGGTGGCTAGCGATATCAAAAGTATTTTAGACTTACTCATTATTTTGTGATTTGTTAATTATATCTAACACAAAGTTAGAAATATATAACATTATGTGCAAGTTTTATTGATATTCTATATCGAAGTAAGTCAAGTCATCTGCATATGATTAAATTGGTTTGATCTTGATCATCAGTTCTGACCTGACACCTTCATCTGATCATCTACTATGCTTAAATACCTGCTCATCACCAATCCAGCTAGTGGCAAAAGAAAAGGTGTGGATATTCTACGTCAGGTACAACCCATTTTAAGGTCAGTGGATATTGAGCTTGAATCAATAATGACTTCGCATACAAGACATGCAGAAGACATCATCCGAGAAGTAGATCTTACAAAATTCAAGGCCATATGCGTTGTCGGTGGTGATGGTACCTATCATGAAGTGATCAATGGACTGCTGACCAGGAAAGATGGTATCGAACTTCCATTAGGGTTTATTCCGGCCGGTACGGGAAATTCATTGCTCAAAAGCCTGGCATTAGATACGGTGGAAGCGGCGACCAAGAACATATTAAAAGGCAATATTCAAACATGTGATATAGCAGAAATTGATACTCAAACTGGGAAAGTCTATAGTTTCAATGTGATAGGCTGGGGTATACCAACTGATGTAAACACGATGGCGGAGCAATTCAGATGGGCGAAGACACAGCGTTACAATCTGGCGGCTATCATGGCCATTTTTCGAAATCGTTCAAGAATTGCACACGTTGAAATGGATGACCAGATTGTCCACGGAGATATAAGTTTTATCGTGGCATGCAACACAGCATATGCGGGCAATGGGATGCAATTAGCTCCCGATGCACAAATTGATGATGGCTTACTTGATTTGCTTGTTATCAAAAAAGTCAGCCGATTTAAACTATTCCGCTTGTTTACCAAAATCTTTTCGGGCACACATCTTCCGAACAATGATATCCAATACTTCCGAGTAAAGCATTTCAAAGTTCAAAGTGATGCTGATATTCCATTGATCATAGACGGAGAAACTCTAGGATCTGCCCCTTTTTCGGTGAAGGTGTTACCGAATAGGATCAAGATTTTTAGGTAATCGCATAATTAAAGAATATTATTCAGTATCACGATTTATAACAAAACATGAAAATCGAACTCATCAGTTGTAGTGCTCCAAGACCTGATCGACGTGCCATTGCTAAATCGTTTACTGAATATGCTGTGCATATGGATCACGCTTTGGCAATGGAGTTGACAGAGATACTTTTGGATGGTACTGCTGTGGATTTGGAGCTACATGATAATACCAGCAATTCAGCTTTGAGAATTTTCAGGAAGTTGAGTATTGATTATGAATTTGTGGAATAAATCATGGTTTGAACTACATTTCAGTCAGTTTGGCAATTTCTTCCAAGTTCCTTTTTGCAATGCCGTGCATAGTACTAATCTAAGGTTATTACGTCTCTTATTCTTGTAACTCTTTCTCCAACGAACCTTTCGTAATCTATTGCGCAAATATTTAAATACATCATACGTAATGGTGAACGTCTATTCTTTCTACGATTTTGCAATTCACACTTCTCTTGTAAATGTTAGGAGTCAAATTGATCAGTAAATCTGCCTCTGGATGCTGTTTTATCTTTTAATTCTCTATGAATTATAGACTTCTGAACGCCGATATTTTTTGTATTGCTCGCCATTGTCCATCCTGCTTCCATTAAACTAGAAATCTGATATCTTTGCTCCAGGTCGAGTTGTATGTTTCACACTACAAAGTTTAAACTTCTAAGCCTTTTTAATCCGATCAGTTTTTTTCATGTTGGGCAATCTACTTGAACTCAGTAGTGTATTTATATGTATTGCCCGGGTAATAAATATATTGACAGCGTTGATCTAGTTTGAAATCAATCTATAGTTGATTGCTATGAAATACCATTACTTGTTTATTGTACTTCTTCTGATTTCTTGTAATCGCGCAAAAGATACAATCCCTCTCCAGGAAACAAACTTTTGCTCAAGTATCCATCGGAGTGATACTTTAAGTCTTTCAAAAGAACTTGAAGGAATTTCGGATTTGATGAAAACCAAGACAGGGGTATACGTCCTGGAAGATGGAGCTGGGGCAATGGTTACACGAGCATGGCTTTGTGAAGCGGCGGAGAAGACAATCGATATTCAATATTTTATCTTTTCAACAGATAATATTGGACTTATTGCCTGTGACTATCTAGTGCGTGCAGCAGACCGTGGAGTGAAGGTCAATATTCTTGTTGATGACATCATGGTGGAAGCAGGAATTCAAGATATATTAACCTTGGATTCGCATAAGAATATATCGATCAAAATTTACAATCCCGGTATTAACCTTGGTAAAAATATAATTGGAAAGCTTAAAACATTGGTAACTGATTTCAGATCTGCCAATCAACGAATGCACAACAAGACATTTATTGTTGATGGAAAAGTAGTTATTACAGGTGGTCGAAACATTGCGGATGAATATTTCGATTATGACCATGAATATAATTTTAGGGATAGGGATGTGCTTCTACTTGGAAAAGAAACACAATCGGTAAATAATTCATTTAATGAATTCTGGAATAGCGCCTTAAGTGTGCCGGTTACTGAATTAAGTAATGATGAAGGAGAAAATATTAGTGATGAAAATAGATTTGACAGACTTCATGAATATGCCTGTAATCCAGAAAACTTTTGGCCTCAAATACGAACAAGAATAGAAAATTTTTCTTCTACCTTTCCCCAGATTATGGACTCTGGTGCATTTGTTTGGGTAGATGATGTTTCTTTTGTTTCAGATGCTCCAGGTAAAAATGATGGTACACAAGGTTTAGGAGGAGGTGGAATTTCAACAACCGCTCTAATTAATTTAGTAAAAAATGCAAAATATTCACTTGACATTCAAACCCCGTATCTGATTACGTCGGATTTGAGTAAAAATCTATTTCGTGAAGCTGTTCAGCGTGGTGTGAAAATTAGAATTTTGACAAATAGCCTTGCTTCCACGGATAATGTTGAAGCTTTTAGTAGTTACCAAACGGATAGGAAGAAGCTCTTGGCCACCGGGATTAAGATATTTGAATTTCGTCCTGATGCTGCTGAACGAATGAAAATAATGACAGGTGAACTACAGGCAGAATTAGATTATAAACCCATATTTGGCTTTCATGCAAAATCCATGATTGTAGATAGTAAAATTGTTGTAATTGGAACATTTAATCTGGATCCAAGAAGTGCCAATTTGAATACTGAATGCGTAGCTATCATTCATTCTGAGCAAGTGGCGAAATTTGTGCAAATTGGAATGGATGAGGAATTTAAACCTGAGAATTCCTGGGAGACTACCGTAGATTTCAATCCTGACTCAAAAGTCGGTGCAGGAAAACGGGTCAAAACCTGGAGTAGAAAAATTCTTCCAAAGGAAATCTTATAAATTTTCAACAATTAGCTTGAACAGATCATTTGAATTTTCAGGATATCCGATTGATCGTTTTTTCAAAATTTACCTTATCTATCTCGTACCGATTCACTTCCTGGTAGAAATTAATTGAACCGGGTATGGTTTCATATTTTTTGATGAATCGGAATCCAATTTTCTTCAATATACGATTGGGGGCTGGGTTATGCGCGTAGGGTTCGCAAATCAAATATTCTAGATCAAAGTTTTTGAAATAGTAAGGTATCGTCTTTTTAAGGAATCGGCTTCCAAAACCAGATTGTCGTACATCTGGTTGCCAAATGTGCAGATGCATGTTGGCTGTTTTTCCAAATTCTATATTGTTGATGTTAGAATGTCCGATGGCTTCGCCATTGACTTCCCAGATGATATAATAGATTTTCTTTTGATTGTAAGGTAGATCAAGATCTGCTGCTATTTTGTTACTCAAGACAGACCTTTCCGGTAGTTTATTCTTATCAGCTCCCATTCCAAGTAGAAAATCTTCATCAGCATCGATGAAGTAACTTACTATTTGAGGAATGTCACTTTCTTGAATTTCTCGAACGGATAGATGCATAATTGATCTTTGGTTTACTAGGGATTGTCGAGATGAATTGCTCCCTTGATTTGTGCAGGTTAAATTGAAGCTTAAACATCCAATAAGCAAACTATGAAAAATTCAACGCATTCCAGACTAAAATTCTTCCTGGGTTTTATCCTTATTATGGTTTTATTCACCGCTTGCGCCGAAGTTACTCCAATAGACGAATGTGTGACAACTGAGCCTGCAGGGTTTCTTTCAGGTCTTTGGCATGGCATCATTGCACCAGTTAGTTTTTTTATCAGCCTATTAGATTCCGATGTAGCCATTTATGCTGTCAATAACAACGGTGGATGGTATGATTTCGGATTTGTTATTGGCGCAGGGATACTTTTTGGCGGAGGATGTAAAGCGAGCTGTAAGAAATAGGCTCTAGGCTCAAGGCTCTGGGCACAAGGCCGGGACTCATATTGGTACAATAGTTTATCAAAGAGATTTTATAACCAAAATGGTCAACGCTATTTAGGGAACTACACTCAATGCTCATCATTCGACATTCATCATTTGTCATTCTTCATTGACCTCAGATCCTCCTGTCCATTACGAACCGCGCTTCCTCACTATGAACAGTATCGGTTGTAAGATGACGCCATCGGTATCTGTCTGAAAATCGATGGGACTTTCCTTCCGCCATATCTGCGGTCATTTCTCCCAGGATGGGCCCCATCTTCATTCCGTGACCACTACCGCCACTACTCACGGAAAGACCTTTGATCTCAGGATGATGATCTATCCAGAAATGTCCGTCCAAGGTATCAGTGTAGAGACATTTTCGAGTGTAGACGAGGGGAGCGTTGCTAAGATCAGGTAGAGACTCCTCTATGAATCTTCTCATATCTTCGACCTCTTCATCCGATACGCGTCGATCATTTTGATCTGGATGAATATTTTGACCATGGGTATGTTTGGCCACCTTGACGATGCCATGTTTTTCGAGAAAAGGAAAGCCATACCAGCCGGTGTTTGATATTTCTGCCATAAAGACGGCCATTTTTGGCGGTTTAAAATTCGTTGGCGAATCACATTTAAGCCAGAATACAGGATGTCCTGTAGTTTTCATATAAGGTTTTAATTCAGGAACCAGATAAGGTGTGTGTGCTCCCGCAGCAACGATGGCGTGGCCACAATTGAAAGTTGAACCTTCTCTGGACTTGACTCCTGTAAGTTGGCCCTTGTCTATTACAAATTCTTCAGCTGTCTGGCTTTCATGTATGTTTACACCTAAGGATCGGGCATATGCTGTCATTAATTCAACCACCCTTCCAGATTCTACATATCCAGCTCGAGGGTTATAATTTGAATCTTTGTATACTTCTGGATTAAATGCAGGAAATCGTTCACTCAACGCCTGGGCATCCAATCGATCTGTTTTATAGCCAGAGGATACCAGATTATCAAAACTTGCTTTTTCGTAGGATCGTGTGCTCTGTTCCATACTGTCCTTACAAAGCATTAACAGACCTACTTCGTGATACAGTTGTTCTTTGAAGAGGTCATTCCATTCATGCCATCGGTCAATACAGATTTCAGCCATTTGAAAGTATTCTGTGTCAGAACCATATTCCATTCTGACGGCTTTCGTTACATCTGTTGATGCCGCTAGATGATGGGGAATCTTGTCAGGATTTAGGAGGCCCACTTTGTGCTTTCTCTTTGCAAGTTCAATGGCCGTAGAAACGCCAAAAATCCCTCCCCCGATAATTAGAAAATCATACATGCGAATAGCGAATTGTTGTAACTGAAAATGGTCTGGAATTGAAGTTAAAAATGATTTACGGGGTTTCGAAATAATCAATCTATTCTATTCATATCATATCACCATATCTGCAATGAAAAGGTCAATGTATAAAAAATGAGAAATCAAGAAAATGGATTTTAAGGACACTGGGAATGAACGATAATCCTTGAACCCAACAGGAAGTCATATGAAATACGCGTAGCTGCTCCGGAATAATAATCGTCCAATAATCTGAACATATTAACTAGCATTATATTCGAAAAATCCCTATATTAGTGATCAACACGAAACTACCTTTACACTTCTCTGGGCATACACTTCTGTTTTAGCGACCCCCTATTTTATTTCTAACCCAAACATTCTTCTTGCACAATCCTGGCTAGGCTCCAATTTTGGATATCATCATTATTCATAAACCAAATCTTATCAAATGGAAGCACTAGTTCATCAAAAGGTAACACCTGCTAAAATTATTGAAACCGGAATGAATTTTTGGTCAGCAAAAACACTACTCGCTGCCGTTCGTCTGGAACTATTTACCCATTTAGCAAAAGAACCGCTTACTACTCATGAAATTTGCAATACCCTGGGCCTTCACAAAAGAAGTATCCACGATTTTTTGGATGTTCTGGTAACGCAAGGATTTTTGACACGGCAGGGAATCAAAGACACTGCTGTTTACGCAAATACCGAAGTCGCCAATACCTACCTGAATAGCAATAAGCCTACGTATATGGGCGGTATATTGGAATGGGCGAATGATCGGTTGTATGAAAGATGGCACCATCTGGAAGATGCATTGAGAACAGGAAAACCTCAAAACCTTGCTGGAAAGGTAAGCGATTCCTTGTTCGAGACCATCTATCAGGATAAGTCACTTACACAGGCATTTGTGAATGCCATGTCATCTATGCAAATGGCTAACTTCCTCACTTTGGCAAAGGAATTTGACTTCGCACAGTACAAATCATGCTGCGATATAGGGGGCTGCAAAGGAGATCTTGCTATCCAAATCGCCAAAAACCACTCAAATGTACATTGTACTACAGTGGATCTGCCTCAGGTAGAATCATTCGCTACAGCAAATGTATCCCAGGAACGACTAGAAGATAGAGTGAATGTGGTATCGTGCAACTTCTTCAAAGATCAATGGCCGACATGCGATGTCATCACCATGAGCAATGTATTGTGCTGCTGGGGTGTCAATGAAAAGATGACTTTAATCAAAAAAGCATACGAGTCACTGCCAAAGGGTGGTGCTTTAGTGGTAATTGAAAATGTGATCGATGACGAACGTCGTACCGATACATTTAGCCTTTTGATGTCACTAAATATGTTAGTGGAAACCACAGAAGGTTTTAACTTTACCAAAGCAGAATTTGAATCATGGACGGAAAGCTGTGGCTTCAGAGATGTCCATACGCTTCCGCTCAACGGCGCAACTACTGCACTAATAGCTGTGAAATAATCAATCATTATTTCTCTAACTAGAACCCGGGATGATCTAACGACATCTCGGGTTTCGAGTTTTATGTAAGCTCGAATCAAAGTTTACTTTTGTATTCTCAATGAACTACGCAGATCTTAATAGAATCATGATCATCGGCTGCTGTGGCGCCGGGAAGTCTACATTAGCCACAAGATTGCATGAGATACTGGATTTGCCACTCATTCACCTTGATCAGCATTATCATTTACCGGAATGGAGAGAACCTTCAAAAGAGGAATGGGAGCAGATTGCTACGGACCTGGCATCTGGAGACCAGTGGATCATAGATGGCAACTATGGAGGAACGATGGACATCCGAATTCCAAGAGCTGATCTGATTCTTTTTATGGACTATCCAACACACTCATGCATATCCAGAATAATCAAACGTACCTGGAAGTATCACGGAAAGGTAAGACCAGATATGGCGCCAGGATGTCCTGAACGATTCGATTGGGAATTTTTACACTACACGGCAACATTCAGAATGACCAAGAGAGCTGGAATTCTGGACAGGCTCAAGT
>JAHHJQ010000417.1 GCA_018680005.1 Bacteroidia bacterium
CTTCTGTTCAGGGTAGGGGATTTCTATGAGACTTTTGGTGAAGATGCGATCAAAGCATCAGGAGTTTTGGGAATTATTCTTACAAAAAGAAATAACGGAGGGAGTGATGTTGAACTGGCTGGTTTCCCTCATCATTCTTTGGATATTTATCTTCCGAAACTGGTCAAAGCAGGATACCGTGTTGCTATCTGTGAGCAACTTGAGAAACCATCCAAAGAAAAGAAAATAGTCAAAAGAGGTGTGACAGAAGTTGTAACACCAGGGATAGCCATTGACGACAAGCTGCTTCATCACAAAACCAACAATTATCTGGCATCTATCTATTATGACCTAAAGACCAGAATTGGAATAGCGTTGCTTGATATTTCTACAGGAGAATTTCTTGTTGCTGAGGGCAACGAGTACTATCTTGACAAAATATTGAAGAGTTTTAATCCTTCAGAGATTATCCTTTCAAAGTCTCAGAAAAAACAGTTTCTAAAAAGATTTGGTGAAGGTTATTACCACTTTGGATTGGATGAATGGATCTTTACTACAGATTATACTTCTGAGAAATTGCTCGATTTCTTCAAGGTGAATACATTGAAGGGGTTTGGCATTGAAAATATGGATGCAGCTCATATTGCTGCCGGCTCAATATTGCATTATCTGGAATCCAATGAACAAACCAATGTTCGGCAAGTCCACAAAATTTCCAGGATTCATACAGAGGATTTTATCTGGTTGGATCGATTCACCATTGCCAATCTTGAACTGATCGACTCCAATCACGCAACGGGAGTGCCTTTGATTCAGATTTTGGATCGGACGACATCTCCTATGGGCGCAAGGATGATGAAGAAATGGACACTCATGCCCTTGGTGGATAAAAGTCGAATTACAGCCAGATTAGATAAAACTGAGTTTTTGCTCCGTGATCAGGAGTTAAGAAATGCCCTTTTTCAATCCGTAAAACAAATCGGTGACCTCGAGAGACTGGTATCCAAAATCCCAATGGGCAAAATCAATCCCAGGGAGCTCAGGCAACTTAGCAGTGCATTAAGCAAAACTCAGGATATCAAATCAACCTTGTCGCATACAGAGTATTCCGGTTTTAAGGCATTGGCGGATATCATTAATCCATGCACCCAATTACAAAGTAAGATTAATGAATCTATAGTTGATGAACCACCAGTGAGCCTGTTGAAAGGAGAAGTCATCAAATTAAATATATCCCAGGAGCTCGATGAGTTGAAATATGTCGTCAGCAACAGCAAAGACCTGTTAATAGATATACAGAAAACTGAAAGTGAAAAGACAGGGATCACCAATTTGAAAATAGGTTTCAACAATGTTTTTGGATATTATCTTGAGGTCACAAACAAATATAAGGATCGAGGTCTTGTTCCCGATAATTGGATCCGCAAACAGACATTGACAAATGCTGAAAGATATATTACAGAAGAACTAAAACAGCTCGAAGCCAAGATCCTGGGTGCAGAAGAAAAGATATCTGTAATAGAAGCGGAGCTATTTGCGGACCTTGTTCAATACTCTGGAGATTACATTGAATCTATTTTGATTACGGCGAAGGCAATTGCTGAATTAGACTGTCTGCTATCTTTCTCTATACTCGCCGAACACAACAAGTATTGCAAACCGATCATCGACGATACCAAGGAGATAGACATTAAAAATGGAAGACATCCAGTTATAGAAAAACATTTGCCTCTAGGGGAAGCATATGTTCCCAATGATATCTATCTAAGCAATGATGATCAACAAATCATCATGATCACAGGACCTAATATGTCTGGTAAATCAGCCATACTCAGACAAACTGCACTTATCGTGATCATGGCACAAATGGGATGTTATGTGCCGGCTGAATATGCTCGGATTGGAATTGTAGATAAATTGTTCACTCGTGTAGGGGCATCAGATAATATCTCCTCAGGGGAATCAACCTTTATGGTTGAAATGAACGAGACAGCGAGTATTATGAATAATATCTCAAGCCGGAGTTTAATTCTTCTCGACGAGATCGGCAGAGGGACAAGCACTTACGATGGCATTTCTATCGCTTGGTCCATAGCGGAATATCTTCACGAACATGATGATCTACGCCCCAAAACGCTATTTGCAACACACTATCACGAACTGAACGAGCTTTCACATTCTTTCAATCGGATCAAGAACTTTAATGTCTCTACCAAAGAAGTCGGCACTAAAGTCATATTTCTTAGAAAATTAGTAGAAGGGGGGAGCAAGCATAGTTTTGGTATACACGTGGCTAAGATGGCAGGAATGCCAAAAGAGATCGTAAAGAGAGCTTCTACGCTTTTGGGTCATCTTGAGGAAAAAGCGCTGTCATTGCAAAATGATGAACGCACTATCGAAAAATCTTCACCTTCGGTCGAACATATTGTGACACATCAGCTAGGTTTCTTTGATTCGTCTGATGAAAGGAGCCATGCTATCATTGATCAGCTGGAATTAGTGGATATCAACTCCATGACTCCGATCGAGTGTATGATGAAATTACATGAACTCAAAAAGTTAATGGAAGAATAAACCGACAACGAATCATATGAAAATTACAGGCACCATAGAATATCAGAATATAGGCCCTGGCTGTTGGGGTATCATAGGCCGTAATGGAAAAAAATATCGCCCGGTCAACTTTCCGGAGCAACTCAAAGTACCCGGAAAAAAAGTTACTGTCGTTGCTCGAGAGGTAGATGATATTTCAATCTTTCAATGGGGCATTCCGGTGCGCATCAGCTCATTCCATACTTAGTAATCGAGCATCAGAATCGAGCGACGATACCTCCCAATACATTCAGACCGAATGTGGGATATCGCTGCCATCTTTCACGTTTGTTATTGGTCAGATTGTTGGCTTGGAGAAACACGCCCACACCATCAGTGACTCTATATTCTCCTCCAACGCTCAAATCTAGTAATGCCTTCAGATTGTCTGTCTGGTCGAGGGCATTTTTATAGGGCACTCCGTTGGCAACGTACAGGTCTGCTCTTAACAACAGCTTGTCTTCTAGTGTGATATAAGAAGCATTCACATTTAATTCAGTACTAGGAAGGTGCCAGGCCTTTTCCTCGTTGTCCAGACTAAAAATATTTTGACTAATTGTGCCTGACAGCATCATTCCCGGAATTAGCTCCGCTCCGACAGTTCCTGATATACCTACTATGTCTACTGTGTCATATATGACGTTGAAACGTTTTGTGTCATTGACATCTGGCAGATATAATGGAAGTCCCTTAGCTTTCTTGAATCCAACTTTACCCTCGTAATTGAACTGCTTGAACGAGCCTTTAATACCACCATATGCTTCAATGTATTCAGTGTTTTGGATCCTCAATTGCGAAACCAGGAATGGATTGTAGGTGGTCAGGTTTCGATAAGTATTCTTAATCAATGATCCTTCAACACCACCAAAGACAAGAAACTGCGATCCCGATACATTGATCGTTCCTTCAACATCGGGATAGAACTTGAAATCATCATCCTGCGAAACCAAATTGATTCCTGCCTTGATGCGGACAGCTCCACCGTGAAAAGTATAGGAAGGGTTGATATAAAAATTATTGAAATTTTGCTTTGTTGTATCCCTGAAAGAGGTAAAATCGGCTCTAATCCTTAGATCAATAGGATCTCTGTCTGCTACCCATTTGGTTGCGGACAGATTGACGACTATCCCAGTTTCTTTCGAAGCGAAATTGTCTTTTAGGGAATAGAAATCAAATCCAACGTCATAGTTGAGATCCCCGATATTTTCCTTGTTATTAAAAAGTGATCCACCTATATCCAGGATTTTGAATTGCTGTTTTACTGCGGATTCGGAAAACGAAGTATCGGAGTGATCGTATCCATAGTGATATACCTCGTTGACATTATATTTGGCCCTTCCATTAATCGCATATCCTTCAGGTTTGTAATAGGTTCCGCTGAGTCCAAGGCTGCTGTTAGAAAATTTCTGGTGCTCAAGATCTTTGTAGTCGGCTGAGTGATGTTTGACTTCAGCACCGAAACGGAACTGCTCGTTGAATATGTTGCTGTATTTAAATTCTCCATAGGGCGATGAAGGGGTGCCATACCCAGCTTTGATATAGCCAGGATATGTGGGGTCTGGTTTTTCTCCTTTAATAGCCAAAGGCCGGATCTTTGGAGCAGCGTATTCAAGATTGATATCTTTTTCTGGAATGAAGTAGGTCAGATTTCTACTACTTGTGTCAATCGCCGGTAGGACAGGTACGATCTTCAGACGTTCTACTTGTTTTAGTTTAGCATCAAAGTTCTTTATTACTTCTACTTCCTCATCGGGTAGACCTGTCTCCTGTGCCTGGATACTAATACCCAGTATGGTCATTCCAAAAAGGGTGAATAGCAACTGAAAAATTGTTTTTCTTAACATGAATATTTGTGTTCCAGGTTGAGAAATTGATGAATTATATTGATTAGTCATTGAAGCCTCCTTGCTCTAATTCCAGAACATTAGGATTGGATGGTTCTTTGAGTAATTTGCTATCCTGCTCGGCCAGTCGATTAACCTTATCCAATTTGATCTGAGCTTCAGCTGTGATAGCCTGATCTTCCTTGTACCCATCCAGTAGAGCCTCTAACGCAGCCCTTGCATTGATCAGGTCTTTCTTGTCCACGAATATGTCCGATAACAGCAACACAGATTTAGCCACCCAATAAGGATAGTTCGAACTTTCCTTATTGGCATTGATGCACAACTGTTGAGCGATGTCCAATTCCTTTTGTTTATAGTAGATCGACGAGATCAGATACCTTGCTTCGGCGGTTTGTTCATTATCACTGAGCTTGGTTACTTGATTTAATTCCTCCTTGGACTTATTCCATTGTGCTTCGTCGTATAGTATTTTTCCTTTGTAGAAGTGTGCCGCGGCTCTTTCCGTCTTGCTTGCTCTTGGATTGGAGGCTACTTTATCCGCCATTCCAAAGACGCCTGCTTTGTTGTTTGTACGATAAGCACTTCTCATGGCACCCAGCTGAGCTGTAAACCTGGTCTCTTCATTTTCTGCGACTGATTCCAGCTGTTTATAAAGATCATAAGACTTATAAAAGTCTTCATTGAAATTGTAAGCTATGACAGCTGCTTTGGCAAGCGCTTTAGCATAGTATTGACTTTGACCGGATCGAATCGTGTTTTCATAATCCTTATAAGCATTGGCGTATTGCTCAAGTACCGCATAGGATTCTCCTCGATAATAAAGAGCTCCAAGTTTATGCTGACCTCTTGGGTATTTACGTAGATATGAGGTAAAGGAACTTACTGCATCTTCATATTTGCCATTTTCATACTGCGTCATCGCCGCATTGAAATTGATCCTGTCCTTTTCAGCTTCACCTATATCATAGCCTGGGACATCTTCTGCTACTGCGACGTATTCGTCTGGTTGGTTGAGATCCACAACATAAATTTCCTTTAAAGCAGCAAGCGAGCTCTCGGTTTCACCCGGAGTAGGATTATTGGAAAGTATAGCTTTGTAATTCTTAATGGATGCACGCAAATCTCCCTGATTGTAACTGATCAATCCTAACTGGAGATAGGCTTTATTGACCAGATTTGAACGGTCTTTATAATCTGAAACAAGTGTCCTCAGAGGATCCAGGGCCTTATTGATCTGGCCAATATCCAGATAAGTATTTCCACTTTCAAGAAGTGCATCATCGACATACTCAGATCCCGGATAATCATTGATGATGTCCTCGAGCGTTAGCAATTTGTCCACTGACTTTTTCTGAAGTCCCAGTAGTGTTGCTTTTTGAAAGAGCGCATATGGCGTACTCGAAGATTTTGCACGAATAGCCATATTGTAGTATTGGATGGATTGTGGATATCGCTTATTCATAAACTCGCAATCTCCAGCTCTCACGATGGCATCCTGATATACAGTTTCTTTTACATAGCCAGTTTGCGAATATGTATTGTTTTCAACATTGGTGATGGCATCTTTAAAATGCTTGAGACCATTTCTGAAGTCATTTTTGCGCATGAAATTATAGCCTAGCATATAACTGGCTGTGGCAGCTGAACTGATGTCCGGATATGCATTTCCGGGGCCCATGGTTGATTTGAAGGTGGTCAGTTCCCGAATACTTTGATCGTATAAGTTTTCTTTAAAAGCGATATCTCCCAACCAGAAGTGAGTTAAGGCGGTTATATCCGGATCATTTTTGATCTGTAAAGACCGTTTGAAAACCGACTTCACTGCGGCAGGTTGATTCGCATTGAGCAATTGAAGACCACGATAGTAAGTCACTTTCTGATAAGTGGTCTTCATCACATTTGTTGGA
>JAHHJQ010000001.1 GCA_018680005.1 Bacteroidia bacterium
TGTTCTTTTCATTTAGTTTTCTAAAACTCAAAGGATTGGGGCTTTTAGTAGGAATTATTGGCGTAACAACTTCAATTGGCTTGCTGAGTTTAAATATGATAACCTTCCCTATTCCTCCTGCAGAATCAGGATTAATTGATCTAGGTCCATTTTCAATTATTTGGTGGGTTCTAATAGCTATTTATATTGAAAGAATTCATAACAAACCGAACAAAGCAATCGACAAAAATGCCAGTGTATAACAATAAATATAGGGCATTTGGCAGGTGGTGTTAAATTTAAACATAAGTACTTTCATAAAAACATATGACGCTTTGATATAGGAAGAACTTTGAAGTTTCAAACGCACTATATTCAAATCGTTGTGGAGAAGTAGAATGAAATGTCGCTCACACTTGGCGCTTTCTGCTCCTACCCTTTTACCAAAGGCACATGCGCCGAATGTCCTTTCGCTCGCTGTCGATTCGATTTTCTCCATTGAAAGTAGCATTGAACTAGTAAAAGCGCGGTATGGCCAACTGCTCCCCGGCTCGAAATGAATATCTTTAAATTATCACTCGCGTAATATTTGAATTGATTTAATCCAAAATCAACCCGATTGACGCATTAATCATTCCCAACAAAATTGGCCCTTCCAAAAAATCTTCGATTCACGAAGTTATTAAGATTAGAACCAAAGCGGTAATTGAACCCAAATCTGGAATCGATGGTATATGCTGAAGGTAAAGTTACTCTACCACTCAAAATATCCTGTTCCGTGAAATCTCCTGCTGCCAGGTAAATCTGGTCCTTCACGTAGTTACCTTCTACCCTCATAAAGAAAGAAAAATTCCCAGTGACACGGACATCTGCCCTAACATTCAAACCTGTGGTCCAAGAACTAAAATCATCCAGATAATTTCTCAAACGATATCCCACTTCCAGATTACCCCAACGTTGATTTAGCCCCAGACTGGCTCTTAGACTATGGAGGAACCTGGTTTCTTTTGTAACACCGTTAATCGTTTCTTCGACATATTTATTATTCCTTACTTCAATCCCATAATTCACTCTGAGAAATCTGGAATTCTGCTCTGATTCCGGAAAAAAATTGTACTCTATTGCAGGTCTAATACTGGTCTGAAACTTATAATTAAAACGAGTGTTCTGGAGACCGGCTATATCATAACCATATGACCATTGGGGTGAAATAGTCATCACCAACTGGTGACCAAATCCAAATTCTGATACATCAAAACTATTTTCGACCTCATCGATGATCGGATTACCGTCATTATCAAGTACCGCATCCCCATTATCATCAACCCTTGGTTCTTTTTGTATCGTTCTTCTCAGTCTTTCATCGATTCTCCCCGATAGGTTGATTTTCCAATCATCCGTAATACGATTAATATTGATATCTCCACCAATATTAATATCCTTGCTCAATTCTTCTAATTCAATGTTCGCATCGGTCCCCACATTGAAAACCCAATAATTCCAAGGATCACCGGTTTCCTCCACTTCACCTTCTATAAAGTCAGAGCCAGTTTTCATATTGATTTCGATATCCTCTCCAGCTATGGTTTTAGCCACATACGGCGCTAATCCTAATTTGATAAACCGAGTCAGTTTTTCCCGGACTTCATAGTCCGTATCCGTCTGTTTGTTATTTACAAAGAGGGTGTCGCTTCTTCCCGCATGGATATTTTGTTGGCCTATAAATAAAAGTTGATATTGTCTTCCGCCGCCACCGGACTCGTTATTATTAATAAGCACGAAGACATCAGCCATTTCGTTATCCAGGTAGAAGTCAACTGCTGTAATTTCCGTTCTTATAAAATCCATATCACAGCCTCCATCCCTCCGATCACAACCATCGATAAACACTCTGAGTTTATTGGAAAGATTGGCATTATCCACCAAAGCCTGACTGGATATTGTAGTAAAGGCAAAGCAGGACAGCATCAATAAGAGTGGTATTCGTCTCATCTAATCAGGGTTTATTCTTGATGATCGCATTCCTAACAACGGAGCTAGATGCAAGTTATCAAAGTTAAAATTGCGTTTAACTATAATTGTTTCAAACAATTATACATTTCAAATACAAAATTCAAGATTGTAGATAAGTGAGAAAAATGTCGCTCACACCTGGCGCTTTCTGCTCCTACCCTTTCGTCGAATGCTTTTTCGCTCGCCGTCGCTTGGATTTTCTTCCGGAACCTTACTGAACGTAAAAGGTAAATGAAGTTCCTGATTGGATAACAGCGCTTCAGCATGGCGGCCACCAAGCCTTTACGATATAGCTCGATATACCTTCAAGTGTGCTTAGCGGGGTAACTTGAGCTAGCTGTATAACGTAGAAAATCACCCGCAACATCAAAGTCTTCAATGGGACCGTGCAGGGTGCGGACGGCCATTACATCTTACCTCTGGCCAGCGAAGCTTTAGAAGACCTCACCACAACACCGTATACTACATCATGCTTGCTCAGTTTACTAATTGCGTAATTCTTCGTTGCGACTCTATCTGGATGGGTGTATCTTGGGTAACATCACTACCATTTGGCGTTTTCACGGCGCACGATGGGTATACTAGATACGTTGTGTTTAATAATAATTATAATCATCATGAGATACTTTTAAATTGTTGCGTTTACCTTTTTAGTGCTCAACTCCTATTCAAAAGAAAAAAAGAACTGGACAATAATGCATTATTCTGCGAGCTCAAATTCATCAGAAACGGGTCTTTAACTTCGTACAGTTTTTTATCAATTTAGGTAATTCAGTCAATTACCTGGCTTCATACTGGTCATAATTGGGTATGCTTTTGCTTCATGGGCAATAATAGAAAATCGCTTCTTTTCAACAATGACGCATATTCAGACGGACCGGGGGCATTTCGTATGTGACCGCGGCAGCGCTATTAGTTTACAAATGGTTACAATCGTTTGGAGCCGTTTACAAACAGGAGACTGATATAAGGGGCTTATATACAATGCCATTACGGATATACAAATGGTAGTCCGTTTAATTCAACGAATTTGTGGAATTCGATTAATGCGATTAAACTGACCCCAGGTAGCTCACTGCTACGTACAGGCTTGCATTATAGACTTGAAATTAGTCCCTCGCCTCTACCGTCCTTCATCTTGGCTCTCATATCTTGGTTCTATCTTCTCTAATCACCATATAATGCCTACCTTCCTTCAACAAAAATCTAATCCAAAATGAAGAAAATTCTCATTCTTACAGTCTTAATCATTTCTACGCTGGCAATTTCTGCTCAACGTGATAGAATAAAGGATAATACCGCAAATGACGGATTGCTAAATTCAAAAAGCCTATCCGCCCTCAAGTGGCGAGCCATTGGGCCTGCGTTTGCTTCAGGTCGTATCGCAGATATAGCGGTGCATCCGGATCATGAACATACATGGTATGTCGCAGTAGGCTCTGGTGGTGTTTGGAAGACAACAAACTCCGGAACAACATGGAAATCAATTTTTGATGGACAATCGACCTATTCAACAGGTTGTATTACAATTGACCCGACTAATTCGCATCGCATTTGGCTTGGAACGGGTGAAAACGTTGGTGGCAGACATGTGGCATGGGGAGATGGAATTTATCTAAGTGAAGATGACGGTAAATCCTGGAAGAATATGGGATTAAAAGGCACGCAGCATATATCCAAGATTATTGTTCACCCAAAAGATGCCAATACGATTTGGGTAGCAGCGCAAGGACCACTTTGGAATAAAGGAGGAGAGCGCGGTTTATATATGTCTACCGATGGAGGAAAAACATGGAATAATACCTTAGGTGATGATGAATGGATGGGCGTTACGGATATTGCTGTTGATCCACGCGATGCTAATGTTCTTTATGCCGCGACTTGGCAAAGACACAGAACAGTGGCTGCATATATGGGTGGAGGACCAAAGTCCGGTTTACATAAAAGTATGGATGGTGGTAAAACCTGGACCAAACTTTCAAAAGGCTTGCCTTCTGGAAATATGGGAAAAATAGGCATTGCCATTTCGCCACAAAAACCAGACATTATTTATGCTGCCATAGAATTGGATCGTACAAAAGGTGGAGTCTATAAATCGACGGATATGGGGGCATCATGGAAAAAGCAATCCGACGCAGTATCGGGTGCTACTGGACCACATTACTATCAAGAATTGTATGCCTCGCCACACGAATTTGATAAGCTCTACTTGATGGATGTTCGAATTCAGGTTTCTGAAGATGGAGGTAAGTCTTTTAGCAGATTACCAGAACGAGACAAGCACTCAGATAACCACGCTATTGTATTCCGACCAGACGATCCGAATTATTTGATGATTGGAACAGATGCTGGTATTTATGAATCTCATGACAACGCGGCTAATTGGCGTTTTATCAATAATCTTCCGCTTACACAGTACTACAAGGTGGCCGTCGATGACCAAGAGCCCTTTTACTATGTCTATGGTGGTACACAAGACAATGGCTCGCATTCAGGACCAAGTAGAACGACAGAAAGAGATGGTATTCGCAATGCACATTGGTACAAGACCTTAGGGGCGGATGGTCATCAGTCGGCAACAGAACCTGGCAATCCAAATATCTTTTATGCCGAGACACAGCAAGGGGGTATGAATCGTATCGATCGATTGACCGGTGAAACGATTTTTATACAACCACAAGCAGGTGAAGGAGAAGATTATGAAAGATATAATTGGGATGCACCAATCGTTGTGAGCCCTCATAATCCTGCCAGATTGTACTTTGCCTCTCAGCGTGTTTTGCGAAGTGACGATAGAGGAGATAGTTGGACCGCGATTTCGGATGATCTAACTAAAAATCAAGAAAGAATTGAGTTACCTATTATGGGACGTGTTCAGAGTTGGGATAGTCCTTGGGATGTAGGAGCAATGTCCAACTATAATACAATTTCTTCGCTCTCCGAATCACCCGTAGAGCAAGGCCTAATCTATGCTGGGACGGATGATGGAATTGTACAGGTAACCGAAGATGGTGGTGGTACATGGCGCAAGATTATGGTAAGTTCGATGCCGGGTGTTCCTGCTACTGCCTTTGTAAATGACTTGCGGGCTGATCTACATGACGCCAATACTGTATATATAGCCTTAGATAATCACAAGTACGGTGATTTCAAACCTTATCTTTTAAAAAGTACCGATCGTGGTAGAACATGGCAAAGTGCCAATAGCGGATTAAAGGATGGCAATCTTGTATGGAGAACGGTTCAAGATCACGTTTCTCCAAATCTGATGTTTGCTGCAACAGAACGGGGTGTGTTTGTATCTCTAGATGGAGCAGGTTCCTGGATGAAATTTAGTGGTGGTCTGCCAACAATATCCTTACGAGATATCACCATTCAGCGAAGAGAAAATGATTTGGTTGCCGCTTCTTTTGGACGAGGTTTCTTTATTCTAGATGACTACAGTGCCCTAAGACAGATGACTACCTCTAGTCTTGCTGAAGTGGCCGCTTTGTATCCTGTAAAAGACGCGCTCCAATACAATCAAAGATCGCTAATAGGTAATCAAGGCGCAGGGATTTATGAGGCCAGCAATCCACCATATGGAGCAACGTTTACATATCACATCAACGATGATGTAAGCGCCATGAAATCCCAGCGTAAAAAGAAAGAGAAAGCTTTAAACAAAACCAATAGCGATGTTCCGTTTCCAGGATGGGATTCCCTTTTGAAAGAACAAGAAGAAGAAATGCCCAAACTCTGGTTTACTATCACCGATAACAATGGACAAATCGTCAACCGATTGGAGAGACCATACAAGAAAGGCATTCAACGTACAACCTGGAATCTTTCGCATATCTCAAAAAGTGGGATTTCGCTTCAAAATCGCGGTGGTGGTGGAGGCGGTTGGCGCAGTAGAGGGTATCAAGTTGTACCCGGTACCTATACCGTAGCTATGAGTAAAGAGCATAATGGAGAAGTTGCCGCACTAGGATCCCCACAATCTTTTGCGGTAAAATCAATTATCAAGGGTGCGCTTCCAACCCAACCAATCGCAGATATACATGACTTTCGAATGGAGCTCAATGATATGCGTGGTGCCATGTCGGCTGTAAGTTATAATATGAATCATGCTACCCAAAAAATATCCGCGATGAAGACGGCTTTAATGCGTACTACAGGAGATACGCGTAGCACATTGAAAGATATCCATGAAACTGCCTCAGTACTTAAGAAATTAGGTATAAGGTTGAATGGCCATCCGGTGAAAGACGAGATAGGCGAACGATCTAATCCAAGCTTACAATCTCGATTTTCGATTGCTAATCGCGGTTCTAGTTCTAGCTATGGACCAACGAAATTGCATCGCGAGCAATTGATGTTGGCTAAAAAGGAATTTGGAATGATTAAAGGAAAATTGGATGATATAATGACGAAAATAGGATCCATCGAACAATCATTAATCAAAATGGGCGCACCATATATTATGGGACAGGCGATACCTGAGATTTCGGGTAATTAGATGGATAAGTTGCCTAAGTTGCCACAGCTATTGTAGTCGTTGCAAAGCTGATTGCGTATAAGGGCAAGTATTGAAATTGATTAATTGTTGCAATTCTTGCTATAAATTAATTGAACACTTTATTTGGAATATGCGAAGGTCGCTTAGTGAATCTAAGTGACCTTCGCGTATTAGATGCAAAAAATTGATATAGTCACTCTAGTTTTTGAAGTTGTTCAGATGATACGTCGATTTACTGCCAGACTAAACTTCCTCAATATTTATAAAATCTAATAAACATGAAAGTTACAGCTGAAAAAAATGAAAAAGTCGCTAATATGTACTAGTCGACTAGGCAGGGGGAATTCCACCCTTAACCTCTCACAGAACGGTACATGAACCTCTCGATTCATACGACTCTTGTTGTACAGTCAAGTTTTAAATTTTCATGATTTTAAAACCCAGCTCACAGTGGTAAAACAAGTATGGATATGAGATCAATCACACCCTTTAGATTAATCTGTGCTTTGTACTAACATTAATCGTAAGTATCTTTCAAACAGAATAGATGCCCTTGCTGTGCACACACAATAGATAAGAAGTAATAGCTCCTATGTCGTTACTACTCTTATCATTATCCGTTATGTGTAATAAGTGAATCATAAAGAATGAAGAGAATATGCCTGATTACACATTGTGAAGCCTCGCATTCAGTAGATGGAAAAGTTGGAGGCTGGTTTGACTCTGAACTTACAAAAAGAGGTAAAAAACAGGCTAATGAACTACCCAAGAAATTAGAACAATTAGGATTTGATATTAAAAGCCAAACTGTTTTTTGTTCAGATCTAAAAAGAGCTTTACAAACTGCTGAAATTCTAACTCGCAATACAACCATTGAACCGATTCTGGAACAACGACTTAGAGAGATGTCATTTGGAACCCATGAAGGAATGAATCAAGATGAACACCATAAAATTATGATTCCATTAAGTCCCACTGGCAATAGACTAGAACATCGAATATGTGATGGTGCAGAAAACAGAAGAACTGTTGCGAACAGAATTTCTGATTTTCTAAATGAAGTTTTGAAACTGGAAAAAGATATCATAATTGTGACACATGGATTTGCAGCAACATTTGTCATAGCAGTTTTCCAAAAAATAGATGTTTCTTCTATGGGGTATATCAATTATAAACTGAAGCCAGGAAGTATCTCAATATTAGAAGAAGACGATTTATTTAAAAATAGAACGGTTAGCCTACTCAACGGATAAAATACAAATAGTCGAGAAGAAGGCTGTGACCATTAGCTGCCACGGTGCGCCTTCTGACATTTGTTTCAGCACAGTGTCTCACATTTATCCGCCGAAAGAAATGTAAAAAGATTATTGCCACCATTGTTATGCTAACACTCCTTCGTAAGTCCATAATTACCAATTGATATACCACAACACTTTTTTCTTCCCTCCAGTCTTTTTCTTTACCAATAGCGGTCTAATAAAGAATACTAAGAGAAAATAAAATAAGTACTAATCACCAAAAGTGAGATGAATGCGCCGATTGCAAATGCATATTTCCATGGCGTAATATCTATGACATCTGTCATTTCTTCTGCTAACACTTCTTTTTTAGGCATTATCTTTCCAAAGGTAAGCATCACGCCAATATTGAACACAAACAGAATACCCATGACATGTAAATAGTGCGGATAAGCTTTGGCCTTAATAATACTGAGTTCGGCTAAATCTGTTATACCCTCGCTTTGTGCCACCATCACAGCAGATTCCCTGAAATGTGGTTCCAATACGAGGAGACTGATTAAATATAAGATTACTCCTCCTATCATGACAACCTTGGCACCAATGGCGGGTACTTTTTTGGTCAATATACCTGTCATGACCACAGCTAAAATAGGAACACTTAAACTGCCCAGAGATTGTTGGATGTAGCTGAACAAACCATCCGGCGCAAAAGCTATAAAAGGAGCAATCATCATAGACACCAGACCAAGGGCCAGACCAAATGTTTTACCAGCTTTAACCGTTTCAAGTTCGGTCGCATCTTTCTTAAAATACATTCTGTACAAATCAAAGCCAAAAAGTGTAGCACTACTGTTGAGCAAACTATTAAAAGAGCTAAGTACCGCACCAAATAATACAGCAGCAAAAAAACCAGTAAAGGCTCCCGGTAATACTTTTGCAACCAAAGCAGGATAGGCTTGATCTGGATTTTCTAATTGACCATCAAAAACATGCCAGGCAATAATTCCGGGTAGGACTACAATAATTGGAATGACAAACTTCACAAAGGCGGCAAGGAGCATTCCTTTTTGCCCCTCCTTAAGGCTTTTGGCCCCAAATACCCTTTGTAAAATGGATTGATTGGTTCCCCAGTAATATATTTGCGCTATCATCATCCCAGTGAAAATTGTACCGAAGGGGATGGAAGAATCCACGGCTCCTTGCATTTGAAACTTTTCCGGATTGGTATCCCACAAAATGCCGATTCCCTTTCCAAAGTCTCCATCACCAATAAGCATTAAACCAAAAATAGGAATCAACAGTCCGCCTACCAAAAGTCCAATGGCGTTGATGAGGTCAGATACTGCTACTGCTTTCAGGCCTCCAAAAATCGCATAGATCATCCCTATAACTCCAATAGAAATTACGCAGATCCAAATTACAGCCCATTGTCCAACCTCCAACACCTCTGAGAGATCGAACATCGTGCTAAAGGCTAGTGAACCAGAATATAATATCGTCGGTAGTAATACGATTCCGTAAGCAAACAGAAAGAGAATTGACAATAAAGCTTTGGTCTGTTGATCGAACCTTTTCTCAATGAATTCAGGAATAGTAGTTATCCCTTTTTTCATATACTTTGGCAATAGATAAATTGCCGTAAAAATCATCGCTATTGCTGCCAGAGTTTCCCAAGCCATTACCATCAAACCCTCTGCAAAAGCTTGTCCGTTTAACCCAACAATCTGTTCTGCTGAAAGATTGGTCAATAATAGCGATCCTGCTATTGTTATAGCACCCAGGCTTCGACCGCCCAAATAATAGCCGTCAGCAGATTTTTCATCTGTTTTGCGTGTTGCATACCATGCAACACCGGCTACGAAAAGTGTAAATCCTAAAAAAGAGATGACAGTAAGCATTCGCTGAATGTTTGAAGGTGAAGTGGGTTGCTCAAAAGTAGCAAAACAATTAGCTTTAAGTTTGAATCATGAATTGCGAATCTGGCCTACCGACACATCTCCATGGGATTAATTCAAATTCCATTAAGTTTCTATACCATTGCTTATTGATCTAATTTCAGAAATATTTATTAATCCAATTTTAACGCTTCTTAATAATTATGATGCTGTACAATTTTTAGCTAGCATTAAACTATATGGTTGACTTTCTTAAATTTTATACCATTCACCCTTATCCCATTTATAATTGATTTGCTGAGTGAATAAGAAATTATGTAAACAACAGATATAGACCGAATGGATTCGATTTCCTGTATCAAATAAATTTTTCATGATACTTTTGACAACGATTCATTAATTCGAAGGGTAAAAGCATGTAATTAGCTCAGACTATACTACTGATTTAGCAAATAATTTATGATAGACCAAAACATTATTCGATTGACCATTCCAAAAATTATATGGTCGCTTGTGTTCGCAATATCTATTGCATTTATAAGCTGCTCTCCTAAAAGTACTTATCAGGATTATATCGCCGATGTTTATCAAACCTCCCATGCCGGTGACAACCTCAAATTAATTTCAAGCTATGAAGCCAGTACTTCTGCGCCAGAAGGAAAGCCCATCGCTTTGCGTCTCCTTCCTGATAAAGAATTTCAGAAATATTACGGATTTGGTGCCTCTTTTACCGAATCTTCTGCATGGAATTTGGCTACTATTCCGATGAACTTGCGTCAAGAGGTATTGACCAGATTATTCAACCCAACAAAAGGTGCTGGTTTCACACTCACGAGAACGCACATTAACAGTAGCGATTATTCAAACAATCACTACACCTACGTTGAAGAGGGTGATGAAGACCTTTCTACTTTCAGTGTACATGAAGACGTGAAAGGATTTTCAGGTGACGAAAACGATCAGGTGCGTGGTATCGATCTTGTAGATTCCGGTTATGACATTGTCCCAATGATTTTAGAAGCATCCAACATTCCCGGAGCTGACTTCAGGATTATCGCTTCGCCCTGGAGTCCCCCATCC
>JAHHJQ010000056.1 GCA_018680005.1 Bacteroidia bacterium
GTGCATCAGTTTTACATCCACGCCACGTGCCGAAATTAATGCTGCCAGAACCAGGATTAGAAGACCAAAGAAAAACCAATAAAATTTTGTCCATAAATAGGGGGCCATTGAACGGCCGTAACCGTTCATTTCAGAATAAGGCTGCAGGCCACCGCCGCCATAATTGAACAATACGTGGTCATAACCCATGGTTTGCAAAACGATCGTTGACATAAGGAAAATCAAAGTGATCAATATCCCTAAAAACTTATTGTTGACCAGCGCTTGGATGTAAAATGCAGCAAAAGTATAGATCACTAAAAAGGGAAGAATTTCAATAAAGAAGCCTGAGAAATACACGGGCAGATCAAAAAAATAATATCCTTTGATCAATTGAAATGCTATTCCGGATAAGATCAGAGCAACTGAAAGCACAATATATACGCCGATCAAACCAACCAATTTACCACTCAAAATGATCAAAGAAGAAATCGGAGTAGCATCGTTCAGCAAATTCATTTGAACACCATGTTCTTTCCAATAAAGCTCTCCGGAATAAAACAATAGAATTATGATAAAGAAGTAGAGAGACATCTCTTGCAACTCTTCTACGATTAAGTAGGTAGTCGGATAACTGTCCACTCCGTATACTGTTCCCAGACTAATCGAATTGATCAATATTATGATCACTCCACAGATCACAATAGCCCAGAATGAAGTTTCTTTGAGCAAAGATTTGCAGTAGAAGATGGACAACTTGAAGAACTGATTTAACGCAGGTCGTAATCCATAATGGGTCTCTACACTAGGCAATACGATATCAACTATTTTATGAGAAGGTTCAGATTTGACTTTAGATCCGGCGGATTTTCCAGATGTTCCGATGATAGAAAAATTAAACCTGCTATATCCAATCCACATCACCAGGATGCCCAATACGACCCAAAGCATTTTATTGGCTAGCAGAACACCACTGAACGGAAGTAGCAATTCATTTTTTTCTACTACTGTCCAATCCAGACTTATTTGGGTAATTGTTGTCAAGGAAAAAGGATCAACCACAGCTTGCAGGTAATCGTGGGTGATTGCCTTGGTCAATATGAATATGACAAAGAAGACAATGCCTTGTGTATATACAACCAAAAGTCGTCTACTCAACGTGCCGGTTACAAAAAATAAAGCCGCTCCAAAAAACAAGATTGGTAGAACTATTATCGAGAAAGAATTAGCATAAGGTGCAATACAAAATGGTAGCATTTCAATGTCAAGATGCCATGGTAACAATTCACCTACCATCATGCCCAACGGGACTCCGCCAAATATGATGATCAAGACCAAAAAAGACCCGAGAAATCGACCTAAAAGAAGATCAAATTTACGGATAGGATTGGTATAAACCAGATGGGTAATCTGATATTGATCATCCCGAATCATCGGCATCCCCATAATCATCGATACCAATATCATGAATACACCTGAGATGGCTCCCATCGTTTTTCCGATCACAATGGGTGCATTATTTTTTACAAGGCCGAGTTCTACGCCTTGAAAAATAAAGTCTACTCCAAAGATTGAAAATGCAAAGAGCAGAACAAAGAATAGATAAGTCTCAGGTCTCCTGGCTCTATACTTTAGCTCAAATTTGAATATCTCGTACCACATACCCATTTGGTTTTATGAATTATTTGGATAGTTGTGTGAAGTACACTTCTTCGAGACCAACTTGAGATGGAATGAAACCCCGTTCCGGATCCGAATCACTAAGTATCTGAATGATAGGTTCACCCAGATAATGCCGTTCATTGATGACGTTGTAAGCGGCTCTATAACCAGCTATCTCTTTTTTGTCAATGATTTTTTGAAACACTTGATTTTTGATCTGATTGATCAGCAAGAGGGGCTTCCCTTCGAGTACAACTTGCCCCTGGTTCATGATTGCCATTCTAGTACAGAGCTCTTTTACATCGTCCACGATATGGGTGGATAATATGACAATGGCATGCTCGCCAATTTCGCTCAATAAATCATAGAACTTATTCCTTTCCTTAGGATCCAGGCCTGCCGTTGGCTCATCCACTATGACCAATTTTGGATTGCTTAGCAAGGCTTGAGCGATTCCAAATCGCTGCTTCATACCACCTGAGAACCCTCCTAATTTTTGTTTTCGCACTTCGTACAAATTGGTTTTTTGAAGTAAGGCAGTGACTATTTCCTTTCTCTGTTTTCTTTGTGTCAGTCCTTTTAGAATTGCAAAATGGTCGAGGAGGTCAATGGCCGATATTCTGGGATATAATCCAAATTGTTGTGGGAGGTAGCCCAGTATTTTTCGTACTTCTATTTTTTGAGCCATGACATCAATATCATTAAGCATGATCTTTCCTTCATCAGCATCTTGAAGTGTGGCTATAGTCCGCATCAGGGTAGATTTGCCCGCCCCATTAGGACCTAATAGACCAAACATGCCCGTCGGAATTTCTAAACTGACGTTGTCAAGTGCTTTGACCCCATTATCATATGTTTTCGATAGATTTGAAATGATGAGTTTGTCCATATCAATTATTGATTATGGCAGCAAACGTAGGGCGGAATACAATCCCTTAGAAAAATATGTGATCAACGTCTCACATTCAGGTAGATAAAGCTCTCCAGCCGGGGTGCCTGTTTTATGTCACTAATTTTGAATGATTCATATGCGTTCAGGGACCGTTTGTCAAATTATTTGTGGAGAACTGGTATATAGCCTAATATTGACCCATGATTACCGAGATAAGTAACAGCATCAGGCGCATACCCAGCTGGGTGAATTGGGTAGGACTTGCAATCATCGGATTACTTATCATCATATTGAATGATGCATTTGGTGAAGAAGATAGCTTTGTCGTATTCAGTCTTTTTTACTTTGCTTTTTTGACTTTTTCCATTGCGCGGTGGATTTTTTCACAAATCCGAACGGTCATTGAGTTAAAAAGAGATAAGGTAAATATGGAAATGTTGCACCTCAAAAGTCAGGTCAATCCTCATTTCTTTTTCAATACCTTAAATAATCTGTATGGTCTTGTGGAGATTGACCCAAAGAAAGCCCAGGAATTGATCCTAAAGCTTTCGGATATGATGCGATACAGTATCTATGAAGGTCAAAATGAGTGGGTTTCTCTTGAACAAGAAGTCGCCTATTTAAAGAATTATGTAGAACTACATAGAGATCGATATCATAAAACGGTAAAAGTCGATTTCCAATCAACGATTGCTGAAAAGGGATACAAAATAATGCCATTGCTACTTATCCTACTGGTCGAAAATGCATTCAAACATGGTGTTGAAAAATTAAGAAATGAAGCCTTCATCAAAATGGAACTTGTAGCTGAAAATAATCGAATTGATTTTAAGATTACCAATAATTATGAGCAAGAGGAAGAAAACAATCTACCCGCAGGAATTGGTATTTCCAATTTGAAAAGAAGATTGGATATTGGTTATAATAAAGATTATAAGTTATCCATCGCAGAGAAGGAAGAAACGTTTCATGCGCACCTATCACTTCATAAAGTATGACAAAATATCTGATCATCGACGATGAACCCATCGCTCATAATATCATAAAAGGATATTGCGATCTGTTACCTGATATGCAGCTGATGAAAAACTGTTATGATGCTATCGAAGCGTTAGGTTATCTGCAAGAAAACAAAGTGGATCTCATCTTTTTGGATCTCAATATGCCAAAGCTGAAAGGATTTGACTTTCTAAAGACGCTTTCCAATCCACCCAAGGTGATTGTCACTACGGCCTATCAGGAATTTGCCCTTGAAGGGTATGAATTGAACATCGTTGATTATCTATTAAAACCATTCAGCTTCGAAAGATTTCTCAAGGCTGTTCATAAGGCTATCAACATTCAAGACAAACTTGAACCGAGATCTGTCATCAAGGATGAGAATACCACAGAAACCATATTCCTGAGATCAAACAAAAAATACATACAAGTAGAAATTAAAGACATTCTTTTCCTTGAATCAGCAGGCAATTATGTCAAAGTGATCACCACCGAAGCAACTATAACGGTTAGGGATAAAATTTCTGATCTATTGAATAAATTTCCTGCCGACGCTTTCTTGAAAGTACACAAGTCATTTGCAGTAGCAAAAAATCATATTAGAAGCATTGAAGGAAACAGAATTTTTATTCAAGATCATGAGGTACCCATTGGAAAAATGTACAAAGCGGGGATCAATCATTTGCTTACCTAAGCAAAAGTTATCCTGACCTCTTCATTGTTTGAAATCAACGATCATAATCTTGACAAGCTCGTATCCCATGCACGGAATTTAATTGTTAGAGGTTGATATTAGTCGGGTTTCATTAACTTACTATAGACAAGCTATCGATTACTCACGAAAAACCAACATCATGTCAACCAACAAAATCCTCATCGCCGGAGTCATCGGTGGTGTAGTTGCCTTCATCCTGGGGTTTCTGACATACGGCATTGTACTCAGCGATTTTTGGGAAGCTAATACTGGTACGGCTACCGGTGTGATGAAAGCTGATGATGAAATTCTAATTATACCGATGATCATTGGCCATCTCACCTGGGGTATGCTTTTCGCGTTGATCTTTGGCCGGTGGGCCAACATAAAGACTTTTGCCACTGGTGCCAAAGCTGGAGCTGCTATTGGACTTTTATGTACCGCATCTATTGATCTGGTTTATCTGGCAACTATGAATATTTCAACTACCACAAGCACAATCGTCAACTTACTTTGTGTAGCGTTCATCTCTGCAATCGTAGGTGGCGCTGTAGGCTGGTTCCTCGGTCGTGAATAAGGCAATTTTTTGATAAGAGCTTGAGGCTGAGTTTCTTACCCGGCACCAAAATTTAATAAGTCTGTGTACTGGGTAAGGTTTTGATACGGATTATACAATCCGGCACACTTTACTCCAACCCCTCTATATATGCTTTGAACGGAACGGACGCTGCATAGGCTTTCCAACGATGATCCCTGCCCACTACACTGGCATTCACTATCTTGACTTGTGAACCAGGATATTTGCGTCCAAATATTTTGGAAACCTTGACGGCCTCGTTGGCACAGTTACAACCCAGTTTGGTATTCCCATAAAAGCGCGTAAACCGATACTTTCGTTTCCCTCTGGGGTTGGATTTGGCAATGACAATATCTCGTTCGTTGTATATGATGGTGTAATGGTAATTATCATTTTCATCAAAATTGCTGGCTATACTTCTTTCATAGAATCTTCGAAATGGTTTTCTGGCAATTGCCGGAGCGACCAAACATACCGTGATATGATCCTGAATAGGTGTAGGCATTGAAGTATCAATATTGGCATTGAATAAACAATTGTTGACCACCTGTGCTCCAAGACTATGGGCAACAATGTGGATTTTATTAAAGTTTATTTTTGAGATAAATGACCTTAATCCTAAACCTGTATTCGTAGCATGCGGAATCGCTGCTTTCTTGAATAATCTCCCCATTCTGATTAACGATCCCAAACTATTGGGAATAGAAATAAAAGTACCATCCCAATACACCTCCAGATAATGAATATCCGCCTCCGGCCTGTAAGTCGATATTGCGGACTTTACATGTTGATTATCTGCTCGGGCAGAAGAACTCCGAGATCTGGATTGCATAGGTTTACGAAATCCATGCACCAGCACAAATAACTCCTTATCTTCAGTCAGATGTGTATGCAATTCATAGAGCATCCTTTGTTGTATGGCATCTTGTAATTTCCTATAGATGGCGTCTGAATAATCAGTCACACCATGGATCTCGTATGCTTGCAAAACCTCTACAAAGGTGCTAGTGTTATTGCTAAAGTATGTCTGCAATGCACTGCCATTTTCCATCAGTTCTTTATCGGGAATATCCATTTCAGGATATAATTCACCATTTCTGTCAAAGAATATTCTGGTCGTATTTTCACTATTCTCAAATACCGTGGATCGCATACCATAGAGCACACATTCCTGACCATTGATATCAACCAGATGGTATAGACATATTACAGCAATGAAGATGATACGCATATTCTTACTTGATCTTTGAGATGTTTTACAGCAGTCCGCTTGTTTAATTATTACTAGTTAATTCAAAGGTAGTTGACGACATTCAACAAAAGCAAATTAGCTAAAAGGGCGCCGAATTAGTTCTTTAAATATCTATCAATCATATCGATACATTTCTCAGTGTCCCGAATGGTTGAATTGAATCCATTTCGAAAATTTAGTCTTCCTGTAATCGCCTCGACGATTAATGTTTCATACTCTGGATCATTGATCAATTTCAAATAGTTTATGGGTACTCCAATTCGTTTATTACGATTGGAATTTTCCATTGCCACAATCTTGGTGGTAAAATTTTTTTGATAATAGGGAAATAAAACCCGAGCCCCCTTGCGTCTTGTTTCTACTTTCTCAATGATTCTGTTAAATCCAGAGTCATATACATCAATGATGACTTCCTTGAGCGAGTCCGATCTGATGATGTCTAGATTTCCTGATCTTAGCGTTTGGTAATTAGAAGTTTTTGGAAAGAAGTAATTGAAGCTAATGCTTTGGTAAAAATCTTCATACATGCTATCATTTTCGATGGCTTTATTCTGTA